>NZ_QUMC01000067.1:0-872 GCF_003481925.1 Butyricicoccus sp. OF10-2
CGCGGCCGAAGGTAGGGGTGGTAATTAGGGTGAAGTCGTAACAAGGTAGCCGTATCGGAAGGTGCGGCTGGATCACCTCCTTTCTAAGGAGACCTGAGTTCTGAATAAGGACTCATATCCTATGGTCAATCAGAATGAGCACTTGCAGATCGTTGTTTAATTTAGAGGGTGCAATCGAAAGATTGTGTACCTTCAAAACGTGGAAAAGAGAAGAAACAATTCCGAGGTCCCTGCATCAATCGAAAGGTTGAAATATGGGGGTGTAGCTCAGCTGGGAGAGCACCTGCCTTGCAAGCAGGGGGTCAGGAGTTCGATCCTCCTCATCTCCACCACAGGGCGTCGGAAGACGGAAAACGACGACCGGACGCCGAAAATCAAATGGGCTTGTAGCTCAGGTGGTTAGAGCGCACGCCTGATAAGCGTGAGGTCGGAGGTTCGAGTCCTCTCAAGCCACCACTTACTTTCTTGTGAACAAGAAAGTAAGCAAAGAAAACTTCACTTGCTAGCTTAGTTAATTTTATGAAATAAAATTAACATAAGCGATAAAAGGGAGAGAGGTTTTCAGCAACGCTTATTTGCCAAACAAAACGCAGTTTTGTTTCAAATTTGCGAAGCAAATTTGCACCTTGAAAACTGAACAATACGAAAGCAAAAGCAACATTATAGAGGATAAAAAATTTGTTATTCCGATTTTGAATAAAATCAAGATCAGCATAAAAGGTTTTTCTGATAATATATTGTTGGGATACAATCGAAAAGATTGTACTACAAAATAGCTAAATTTAACCGAGATTACTCTAATAATTGAGATAAACGAAAGTTTATCCGCTACAATCCATGTAAATGGATTTTACAGCTGGTCAAGCTGTAAA
>NZ_QUMC01000068.1:0-822 GCF_003481925.1 Butyricicoccus sp. OF10-2
TTTACAGCTTGACCAGCTGTAAAATCCATTTACATGGATTGTAGCGGATAAACTTTCGTTTATCTCAATTATTAGAGTAATCTCGGTTAAATTTAGCTATTTTGTAGTATGATCTTTTCGATCATATCCCAACAATATAAACGTCAAAACCTATTTGCTGATCTATAAATTAAGATCGGAATAACATTTTAACATTTCCTCTATTGTTGCTTTTGCTTTCGTATTGTTCAGTTTTCAAGGTGCAAAATTGCTACGCAATTTTGCCAACAAAACTACGTTTTGTTTGTGCAAATAGCGCGGCTCATAAGAACTTCCGACCTTTTATAGCTTATGCAAAATTTTATTTCATAAAATTTTGCAAGCGTGGTCGTTTGCTCTTATTGGTGGGCTTGAGAGGACTCGAACCTCCGACCTCACGCTTATCAGGCGTGCGCTCTAACCACCTGAGCTACAAGCCCATGTTAGTTTCGGCGTCCGGTCGTCGTTTCCGTCTTCCGACGCCCTGTGGTGGAGATGAGGAGGATCGAACTCCTGACCCCCTGCTTGCAAGGCAGGTGCTCTCCCAGCTGAGCTACACCCCCAAATAATTCAGGGACATCAGAATCTTAATCTTCTCTTTTCCACATTTGAAGATACACAATCTTTCGATTGCACCCTCTAAATTAAACAACGATCTGCAAGTGCTCATTCTGATTGACCATAGGATATGAGTTCTTATTCAGAACTCAGGTCTCCTTAGAAAGGAGGTGATCCAGCCGCACCTTCCGATACGGCTACCTTGTTACGACTTCACCCTAATTACCACCCCTACCTTCGGCCGCG
>NZ_QUMC01000069.1:0-653 GCF_003481925.1 Butyricicoccus sp. OF10-2
CCGGACTCTTCCTGCAGGTTCGGGTTAACGAGGCAGGAACCAACAGCGGAGATCTCAACAGCCTCGGAACCGGTTACGTAGCGAACCATATCGAAGTCGTGGATCATCATATCGTAGAAGATACCGCCGGAAACTGCAACGTAGGAAGCCGGGGGCGGCTCCGGGTCACGGGAGGAAACGATAACGATATGCGGATCGCCGATCGTGCCGTCCTTAACTGCGTCTGCAACTGCCTTGTGGTTGTGGTCGAAGCGGCGGTTGAAGCCTACCTGGAACTTCACGCCCTTCTCCTCAACGAGTGCGAGCAGCTTCTTGATCTTGTCGATATCATAGTCGATCGGCTTCTCGCAGAATACGTGCTTGCCAGCCTGAACTGCTGCCATGGAAACATCGCAGTGGGTGTCAGTGGAGGAGCAAACGAATACTACGTCTACCTCAGGATTGTTGATAACGTCCATAAAGTCGGTGGAAACGTTGGTGATCTTGCGCTCTGCCAGCCACTCGCGTGCGCCGGACTTGTCCAGCATCGGGTCAGCAGCAGCTACTACCTGAACGCCCGGTACGGAGTTGATCAGGTTGTTGATGTGCAGCTTGCCGATTCGGCCGCAGCCTACAACGCCAATTTTCAAAATGCCCATTGGAATTCTCTCCTT
>NZ_QUMC01000007.1:0-109895 GCF_003481925.1 Butyricicoccus sp. OF10-2
GAAACCGTAGGTGTCTACCCTCTTGCCCCGCCGCGGGGCGCGGCGTCTCCCACCGCTCCGCCAGAGCGCATTTCATTCTTTAGGAAACCGCAAAGTAATGCAAGTCCCCTCGCCGAGTACACTCTTCAGTTCAACCTCCGCATGATGCAGTGCCGCACCATGCTTGACAATCGAAAGCCCCAGTCCGGTGCCGCCGGTCATCTTGCTGTGGCTTTTATCCACGCGGTAGAACCGCTCAAACACGCGCTGCTGGTCCGCCGGTGCGATACCGATGCCGGTATCCGCCACCTGCACGAACGGCCGGCCGTTCTCTGTGCCGGTCACAAGCGTCACGCTGCCCTGCGGCTTATTATAATTGATGGCGTTATCCGTCAGATTAAAGATCATCTGCTCAAGCGTGCGGCGCTGACCGGAAACCGCAGCCGGTTCTCCCTCGATGTGCAGCGCAATGCCCTTGCCTGCTGCCTTGCTCTGCAGGCGGTCGCGCACAGTATCACAGAGTGCGGACAGCTCCACCGGCTCAAAGGCCACCGTTTCTCCGCCTTCATCCAGTCGGGACAGATGAATGATATCCTCGATGAGCGCCAGCAGCCGCTGCGCTTCCGTGCGGATCTTGCCCGCAAACGGCGCCACGTCCTCCGGCTTGGCAATGCCGCCCGCGATGATCTCCGCGTAGCCCATGATGCTGGTCAGCGGCGTTTTCAGCTCGTGCGACACGTTGGCGGTAAATTCCTGCCGCTGCTGCTCGGCACGCTCGCGCTCGGTAATATCCACGATCAGCAGCACGGCCGCGTGCCATGCGCTGTTCTCCTCCACCGAGCTTGCCGTAAGTTCATAAATGCGGCCATTCCGCTCAAGTTTTCCGTGCGCGCCTTTGCCGTCGAGCGCCTGCTCGACCACCTGAATGTAATTCGCATCGCGGCACAGCGTCAGATAGCTTCTTTCCGCACTGTCATGCGGAAACAGCGCCCGCGCAGCGTGATTGGCGAACAGAATCATGCCCTTGCCGGAAAACAGCACCAGACCTTCGTCCATGCGGGCCGTAATGTCGTCAAACTCAGCCTGACGACGCTGCAGCTCGTCCATCTGCGCCTGAATTTTGTGGTTCTGCTTGTCCATGCGGTGCAGCAGCGGCGACAGCTCGTCATAGGCTTCGCCCTTCATCGGATCATGCAGGTCGAGCGCTTCGATCGGCTTGAGGAACAGACCGGTCAGCCAGCCTGCCAGCACAGCTGCAACCAACAGCGTCAGCAGGATGATCAGCACAATCCACGGTGACGCATTCGACAGTGCGCCGAACACGCTGTCCGCAGTTGCGGAAATACGCAGAACATCGCCGTTTTTCAGACGGACCGCGTAATAAAACGTCTGCTCAGCGAAGGTTTCGGACAGACGGTTGTCCTCACCCGCGCCTTTCTTCTCTGCCGCCGCAATCTCCGGACGGACGGCGTGGTTCTCCATCTCGGAGGCATTCGTGCGGTTGTCGTACAGCACCGTGCCGTCCTGCGCGACCAGCGTCAAACGGTCGGCGTACACCGAGCCGCACTCCTCCAGTTCCTCCCGAATGTCATCCACCGCAGACAGGTAGCTGCTCTCCGTTATCAGCCGCTGCCGCATATCATTGGTCAGACCGGCGTGAACCGCCAGCAGCAGCAGCCCGGTCGTCAGCAGCAGCGTGACAAGCGACGTGAGAAAAATGCTGCCGAATACGCGCTTTCTCATGTGTGCTCTCCCATACGGTAGCCGACACCGCGGACAGTCTCGATCAGCGCACCGTCCGCGCCCAGCTTTTGCCGCAGCGTGCGGATATGCACATCGACCGTGCGGGTTTCGCTTTCATTATTATAGCCCCAGATATTCTCGAGCAGCACATCGCGCGTGAGCACGGCACCGCGTTTTTTCATCAGCAGGCACAGCAGCTGGTACTCCTTGAGCGTCAACTGCACCTCCTGCCCGTTAACGAATACGGTGTGAGCACGCTCATCCACACAGATGCCGCCGGCTACCAGCGGACGCGGCTCATCCTTGTCCTGCATATCCTCGGTGCGGCGCAGGACCGCACGAATGCGCGCGATCAGCTCCATCATGCCGAACGGTTGGGAATGTAATCATCCGCACCGGTGTCCAGACCGACTACCTTGTCGTACTCCGTGTTTTTCGCAGTCAGCAGAATGACCGGAACCCTCGCCGTATACGGCGCTGCGCGCAGACGACGCAGAATAGTGATGCCGTCCTCACCGGGCAGCATGATATCCAGCAGAATCAGCTGCGGCTTGCATTTTTTCAGAGCAGCGGTCAGCGCCGCACTGTCCTCGAAGCCGTCAGCCTCAAAACCGGTGTTGCGCAGTGTATACACCACCAGTTCGCGGATACCCGCATCATCTTCCACACAGTATATCATATATTACACTCCGATTTCTGTCAGCGTGCCGCCGCTTCCGCGCCGTGCATTGCACTTTTATGCGAGCCGGTGATGGAAAACTCCACCCATTCGGCAATATTGGTCGCGTGGTCGCCGATACGCTCCAGATACTTGGCGATCATCAGCACATCGAGTACGCGCTCGCCGTCCTCCGGGTTCTGCGCGATCTCCGCGATGAGGTCGCTCTTGCACTCGTCAAACAGGCGGTCTACCACGTCATCATATTCAATAACGCTCCATGCAAGGGTCAGGTCACGGCGGACAAACGCGTCCAGGCTGTCGGTCACCATTTTAATGGTTGCCTGCGCCATCTGGTCGATATGCGTGTTGTGACCGCACGCACCGGACAGATACGTTACAATCTCCGCAATATCGCTTGCCTGATCACCTATACGCTCGATATCCGTGATCATTTTCAGCACGGAGGAGATCAGACGCAGATCGCTTGCCACCGGCTGCTGCTGCAGCAGCAGCTTGAGGCACATGGACTCGATTTCGCGTTCCTTGCGGTCGATCTCCTGATCGATGCGGATGGCGGCCGCCGCCAGCTTGATATCGCCCTCAAGCAGAGCCTTTACCGCACTGGCGATTGCGTTTTCGCACAGTGCTCCCATCGAGATCAGCTCATTGTTCATCTCCGCAAGCTGATTGTCAAAACGGTTTCTCATTAGCCGAACCTCCCCGTAATGTAGTCTTCCGTGCGCTTGTCCGACGGCATGGAGAACAGCTTTTCGGTGTCATCCACTTCGATCATGTCGCCAAGCAGGAAGAATGCGGTCGTATCCGAAACACGGGTGGCCTGCTGCATATTATGCGTTACCATAACGATAGTATAATCCTTTTTGAGCTCGAGCACAAGGTCCTCGATCTTCGCGGTGGAGATCGGATCAAGCGCAGAGGTCGGCTCGTCCATCAGCAGCACCTCCGGGTCTGCGGCAAGCGCACGCGCGATGCAGATACGCTGCTGCTGACCGCCGGACATGGACAGCGCGGATTTTTTGAGGTTATCCTTGGTCTCCTCCCAGATAGCGGCACGCTTGAGCGAAGTCTCGACGATCTCGTCAAGCTGCAAACGGCTCTTGATGCCGTGCGTGCGCGGACCATAGGCGATGTTGTCATAAATCGACATCGGGAACGGATTCGGCTTTTGGAATACCATGCCGACACGGCGGCGCAGCAGATTGACGTCACAGTTCTTGTAGATATCCTGACCGTCAAGCATGATATCGCCCGTGATACGGCAGTTTTCCACCAGATCGTTCATGCGGTTGAGCGAACGCAGCAGCGTAGACTTGCCGCAGCCGGACGGTCCGATGAATGCGGTGATCTCATTCTCCTTGATATCCAGATTGATATCGTGCAGGGCGTGAAAATCGCCGTAATGCAGATTCATATTGTGAATTTCGATCTTATTTTCCATGTTCATTCTCCATTTACTTCTTGGTCAGCTTTTTCGCTGCCAGAGCGGAAAGCGTATTCATCAGCAGGACCACCAGCAGCAGAACAACTGCGGTAGCATTTGCCTCGTTCATGTGCAGCGCCTCACCCGAGAGCACATACATGTGGATGGCCAGCGTACGGCCGGACTGGAACAGGCCGGGAATCTGTGCCATGGTGCCTGCGGTAAAGATGAGCGCCGCGGTCTCACCGACGATGCGTCCGATACCGAGGATAACACCGGACAGGATGCCGGGACCCGCAGCAGGCAGCACGATGCGGAATACCGTGCGCAGACGTCCGGCACCCAGACCGAACGAGCCTTCGCGGTAGGAATCCGGAACCGCAATCAGTGCTTCCTCAGCGGTACGCATGATGAGCGGCAGGATCATGATCGCCAGCGTCATCGCACCGGCCAGCAGCGAGTATCCCCAGTGCAGCCTGGTGACGAAGAACAGCATGCCGAACAGGCCGTACACAATGGACGGAATGCCGGAAAGCGTCTCGGTCGTGATGCGGATGACGTTTACCAGCTTATTGCCGCGCTTGGCGTACTCATTCAGGTACACGGCGGTGAACAGGCCGAGCGGCACGGCCAGCAGCAGTGCCAGCGCGGTCGTTTCAACCGTAGTGAGGATGGCAGGCATCATCGAGACGTTCTCAGAGGTATAATTCCACTGAAACAGCGACGGCTTGAGATGCGGAATGCCCGTCACCAGAATATAGCCGAGCAGGAACAGCAGTACCGCAAAAGTCAGCATAGCCGCGCCGTACACCAAACCCTTGAGCACAGCCGCAGATGCGGCGCCGTGCACCTTTTCGGTCTTTGCCTGTACGCGCACTGCCGGTTTTGCAGCAGAGACAGCTTCTCTTGTCATGCTTCCTTCCTCCTCTTGAGAACCGAGAATGCCAGATTGATGAGCAGAATGAATACGAACAGCACAACGCCGGTCGCAATAAGCGCCTCACGGTGCAGGCTGGTGGCGTAGCCCATCTCAAGCACGATGTTTGCCGTCATGGTGCGGATGCCCTTGAGCATACTGCCGGTCAGCCGCGGCTGGTTGCCCGCTACCATGATAACCGCCATAGTCTCGCCGATGGCGCGGCCGATGCCGAGCACGATGCCAGCCAGCACGCCGGACTTGGCAGCCGGTACCATAACCGTGAATATGGCACGCTCATGCCGTGCGCCCATGGCAACGGCGCCCTCGTAGTAACTCATCGGAACCGCACGCAGCGCCGCTTCGGACACACCGATGATGGTCGGCAGAATCATAATGCCGAGCAGGATGGACGCCGCCAGAATGGACGAGCCGGAGATATCCGCGCCGAACACGCCTGCCACCGCACGGACTGCCGGTACGATAATGACCATGCCGAAGAAGCCGTATACGATGGACGGAATACCGGCCAGCAGCTCGGTGCACGGCTTGAGCAGACCGTACAGCTTTTTCGGACAGTAGAATGCCATGAATACCGCGGTCAGCAGACCGATCGGCACGCCGATAACGATCGCACCGGCGGTGATGTACAGGCTGCCGAGGATCATCGGCAGGATGCCGTAAATGTCGTTGCCCGGCTTCCACTTCGCGCCTGTGAGGAAGTCCAGCAGGCCAATCTCCTTCATGGCAGGCACACCGTTCGCAAACAGGAAAATACAGATGAGCACCACCGCAAAGATGGAGGTCAGCGCACAGAGGAAAAATACCATGTGCATCAGGTTTTCCCGAAGGTTTTTCATAAATCTTTCTCCTATACAGGCACAGGGCGAATCGCTTCGCCCTGTTTTATCAGTCTGTGAATTCGCTTACGCGAGATCGCCCCAGTCAGTGATGTCACCGACATAGATACCCTTGATCTGATCCATAGACAGGTCGTCAATGGTGTTCGCCGGGTTTACGACTACTGCGATGCCGTCCAGCGCGATGGCGGTGCCGGTCAGCTGTGCAGTCTCGTCATCCTTCAGCTCGCGAGATGCCATGCCGATGGCAAAGGTGCCGTCCATTGCGCCGGTCATGCCGGAGGTGGAGTCAGAGGTCTGCAGGTCGATGCTTGCGTTCGGGTTTACAGCCTTGTACGCCTCGATCAGCTTCTCCATAACCGGGGATACCGAGGAGGAACCGCCAACTGCGATCTGGCCGGAGGAACCGTCGGAAGTAAAGGCTGCTGCATTGTCGTCAACAGCGATGTACTTGTTATCGGTTACAACAGCCTGACCTTCCTTGGAGAGGATGAAGTTGATAAAATCCTTGGCTACGCCGGTCGGCTCGCCCTTGGTTGCAATATTGAACGGACGGGACAGCTTGTAGGTGCCTGCCTTTACGTTATCTACGGCAGCTTCTGCGCCGTCTACCTTGACAGCCTTTACGGTGTCGTTCAGCGCACCGAGGGAAATGTAGCCGATAGCCTTCTCGTTGCCTGCTACGCTGGTCAGCACAACATCGGTCTTGTTGGCGATCTCGGCATCCGCGGTGGTATTGTCGATCTTCTCGCCTGCGTCGTTCTTCTCCTCTACACCAGTCAGTTCGATGAACGCGCCGCGCGTACCGGAACCATCCTCACGTGAGATAACGGTGATTGCACCGGATACGCCGCTGTCATTACCGCTTGCTTGGGAATCCGAAGAATCGGAAGAGGAGCTGCCTCCGCAGCCGCTCAGTGCACCGGTCAGCATCAGTGCTGCCAGAAGCATGGAAATGCTCTTTTTCATAATTAGTTCTCCTTTTACATTCGTCTTCGTTTTTTGTTACAAGATTATCTTACGGAAGTTTTGTAAAATGCAAAAGCGAGAGTTCGTTAAGTTTAAGTAAAGTGTGTGTTTTCGAGTAAAATCTATGTTAAACCGAGGTTTTCGCCTGCGATTCAGCGGGATTTGTGCTCTGCGGAGTGCAGGAACGTGCGGCATCCGCCGCAGGGGCAAAAAGGAAGGACAACCTGCGGTTTTCCTTCCTCTTTGGACTCCTACCTTTCCCTTGCTTCCTAATCTGACGCAGATTACCTACATGTGACCGCTGCGAAACAGGGGAACGGCAGAGGATTTTTTCTTCCGTGTTTTTCGTGACCTGTTCGCAGGGTCGGATAGTGTTCTGCTACACAGGTCGGCTACTTCCAGCAGGCGCGGCACAAGGTGAATTGCCCGTAGGGCAAGAGAGGGCCCCCTGGGGGATGACAGTGCCGCGCAACTCTTTAACACGTTATACCGCACGGCACCTGCGAATTAAGCGTTTGGTACAATTTATCCTCGCAGACCCTGTCTATTATAACGCGCTCACGAATTGCGCGGCACGGTCATGCCGCGCCTGCGCAGAGTAGCCCGTATGTGTAGCAGTACGCTGTCTGTGAACTGCGAAAAGGCGGAGAAAGACACGCAAGAGTAACCCGACTGCCGTGTCCTTTTCCTGCTTACGCAGTCTACCGTCTGCACCCAATCTATCCTAACAAGGGAAAGGTAGGAGTTCAAAGAGGAAGGGAAACCGTAGGTGTCCCTTCCTTTTTGCCCCCGCGGCGGCGCCGCAACGTTCCCGCCGTCCGCAGACGGCGAATCCCCCCGCTTGATCGCAAGCGAAAACTCCCCGCCCGTTAAGGGCGAACCGCCTGCGCGGTTCGTATGCCTCGCCGAGTCGGTGCCTAGAAAAAGAGAACCCTCTCACGAAGGTTCTCTAAAAAAATCAGGTTTTTCGTTTTCGGAAGTACCCGAGGTACATAACCGCTGCCGCCATGCTCCAGAAATACGCCATCATATACGGCACCTCGAAGATATTCTCGAAGTAGCAGTGCACCAGCACGCCGCACATACCTGCGAACATGGAAACCGCCAGCACGCGCGTGCGGTCGCCCTTGGTGTAGCCGGTACGGCCGATCGAGCGCAGGCTCCACAGCACCAGACCGAACAGCAGCAGGATGAAGAACGCCAGACCGAGATAACCCATCTCGACCAGCGTTTTCAGATAATAGTTATCCATGTAGAAGTAGGAGAAATCCTTGGTCTCCTCGATGACCTTGTTCTGCATGGCAACCGCGCCGCCGAAGCGGCCGAGGCCGAAGCCAAGCACCGGATTGCTCTCCTGCAGCAGCTTGAGACCCTTGGACCAGCGAATGACACGACCTGCACGGCGGCTTGCAGCAAGGTAATCCGCGGTAAACAGATAAGTGATGCGGTTCGCAATAGACGGGATTGCCAGCAGTGCACCGACACCGGCCACGCCCATCAGCGTGATCAGGCGGCGGTCCAGAAAGATGGCGAAAATCACAACGGCTACTGCCAGACCGCCCCAGGCACCCTTGGAGAAGGTGAAAATGCAGCTCAGGCACATCATGCCGGTCGCGCAGATAGCCAGCACCTTGACCCACATTTTACTGCTGTAATATGCAAGTCCTGCCACCATCGGGGCAAACAGCACCAGCAGGCTGCCCATGATATTCGGGCTGCCGGTGAGCGAGTACACGCGCGTACGCACGCTGGCCTCGGTCTGAGAGACCCAGCTCGACGGGATCGGCGCGGCTACGATATACTGGTAAATGCCGTGCGCCGCAATGCAGAGCGCCATCACGACGAGCGCACCGTAGAATACCGCGAAATCGCGGTCGTTCTCAATCAGGCGGGTGACGAGGAAGAACCAGAACAGGTACTCCACAACCGCACGGTAGCCCGCTACCGCGATATGCGTATTCGGAGAAACCGCACACATCAGGAAAAAGCCGACCGCGATGAACAGCAGCAGATATGCGTCCACCGGCGTAGCACGCGAGCCGAGCGGCGCACGCTTCATCGCCATGTGCCACAGGATGTACGCAAACGCGGCAAGCATCAGGCACTCATCCCACACGGATGCCACAAACGACGGCAGATAGCCGGCATCCGACACCCAGCGGACAGCGGAATCGAGCGGCAGATACATCGCCAGGCAAATGAGCAGCAGACCGCGCATGCCGACGAACCTGCAGGCTCTGCCGATCAGGCCGCCGCCTGCGACACGCTCGATCGGCCGCCAGACAGCAAGGCAGATGCGGTAGATCAGGCTGTTTGCCGCAATTCCGCCCAGCTTTTCGACAAACCGGCGCAGCGCTGCCAGAATCCGCGCATAGATGCTGTTCGCCGAGGTACATATCGGTGCCGCGCAGAATTTATTCCACAGACGGCAGAATACCGAGCCTGGGTACGCCTGTCGGATACGGTTAAAGAATCCCGCGATAGCGCCCTCGTGGTACCATGCGCGCAGACACATCAACAGCCGCACGAACAGACTGTTTTCAAATAACGCTTTCATAGGCTTTAATTATCCGCAATATCGACCGAATCAATGTTGCCGGTCGTCTCAAAATCGTTGGTCTTTACAATGAATGTACGGCCTGCACGCACCTCCTGCGTACCGATGGCCGGTGCAGGCGTGCCCTTGGAAACCTTGGTCGTGATGGTGAATACCAGATCCTTCTTCTCCGGATCGGTTGCCGTTACAATGCGGCCGTCAGCGGTGGTAACCTGCTGATTGTAATCATCGATCTTCATATCAGTGATCTGCGCATTGACATAGCTGTTGCCGTTCACCAGCGACTTGCCTACCTGGCTGTTGCGCTGCACCTCGTTTACCAGGAACGGCGTTGCACCGCGTACACGGACGGTCATCGTCAGGGAGACCTGCGGAGACGCAACCTCCTTGATCTGCTTGGCAAACAGCTTGTAGCCGACACCGGCTACGACAGCGATCGCAGCGACCAGCACCAGCAGATCGACAACATTGATGATGCCGAACAGCTTGCCCTTTTCGTTAATGATCTTCATAAATTTCCTCCGTTGGCAAATGAATTTCGTGTTTCACTGTGTCATTATACCATAGAGCGACTGAAAAGTTAAGTGTTATCTTTGTGAAGCAGCAAGTCTGCCAGAAGTGACCGAAATTCCACCCGGTCGCTGCCTGTTCTGCTCTCACCTGCCGCCTCCTCGCAGGTGATGGAGAACGCCGTACACCACCATGCCGCACGAGGACTCTGCGGCGCAAACGCCGACCAGAACAGCACATAAACCGCTGTCAGCACTGCCGCGAGTGCCTTTCTATCCTGTTTCTGCATAACAAAACCGCCTTCCTGCATCCGGTGTACCCAGTATGCCCGAAAGGCGGCTTTCTATACCCGTTTAATTGCAGGTTTCCGTCAGGAATGTATCTGCGAAACGGCGGCGCAGCATTTTCGCTGCCGTTTTGGCGCGGCTCTCATCCGAGAACAGGCCGTACACGGTCGGGCCGGAGCCGCTCATCAGCGTACCGTCCGCACCGTTTTCTGCGAGAAACGACTTGATTTCGCCGATCTGGCGGCGTTTTGCCGCCGTAACGGTCTCCATCACGTTGGACAAGTACGCGCACACGCCCTCGTAATCTCCCTGATCGAGTGCAGCCATCATGCCCTTGTTGTCCGGATGCTCGAGGATATCCACGCTGTCGATCTCCTGATAGACCTCCTTGGTCGGCACCGCAAACGGCGGCTTGCACAGCACGACCCAGCAGTGCGGCATATCGGGCAGCAGGCTCAACTCCTCGCCAATGCCCTGCGCCAGCATGGTGCCGCCGCGCAGGCAGAACGGCACATCGGCACCCAGTTTAAGTCCCATCTCGCACAGCTCGTCGTCGGTCAGACCGGCTGTATGCAATGCGTTGAGCGCACGCAGTACAGCCGCCGCGTCCGTCGAGCCGCCCGCCAGACCTGCCGCAACCGGAATGCGCTTTTCGATATGAATCTCGCAGGTTTCGAGTAGTGCGCCGGTCTCCTTGTAGAACAGCTCCGCCGCACGGTACGCCAGATTGCGCTCGTCGGTTGGCAGAAACGGCAGGCTGCAGCTCAGCACGATGCCGCGCGGCTTTTTCTCTCCGTGAATGGTGGTAACGCGCACGGTATCGTGCAGCGCGATCGACTGCATGACCATCTCCACCGTGTGGTAGCCGTCCTCCCGCCGTCCCGTGACGTCGAGCGTCAAGTTGATCTTTGCACGGGCACGAACAGTCGTATCCGCGTGTGTAATTTCCTGTTTTCGTCTAAAAAGCATGTTGTTTCAGCCTCTACATTTATTTCAGTGCGATTTGCACCGGTTTGCGCTCACGGAACACGGTAACGTGAGTAAAGCCTGCGTCGAGTGCATTCTTCACGCAGTCGTCTACGCCGCGCGCCACGGTGTCCAGCGTGTGCGAATCCGAGCCGATCGAGATGCGCTCGCCGCCCATGCGCTTGTATTCGTACAGAATATCCTGCGGTGGACCGACCTTTTTCTGCCAGCCCGCAATGCCGGCAGCATTCAGCTCAAGCGCATAGCCGTGGTCGATGCACGAGCGCAGCACCTGCCGGACGCGGTCCATATAATTGTCAAACGATGGGATATAGTCGCCGTGCTTCATCACGCGCAGCGGATAGTCAATGTGCGCCAGCACATCAAAACCGCCGTGCTCCTCGAGCAGCAGCAGCTGATCGAAATACTCGTGCAGGAACTTGTCGCAGTCCATATTGGGAAAGTCGTGAAAGTAGATATCCAGATCGTTCGGCATGGCATGCAGCGAGCCGATGACCATATCGAACGGATGCGTGCGGACAAAATCGTCCGCATCCGGTGTGGCGTGCAGCTGGCCGATCTCCATACCCGCCAGAACCTCAATACCGCTGTTCCCTGCCGGACGGCGCTTTTCCCATACCTCGCGCGCACAGACTTCCGGGTCACGGTTGTCGCGCGTGCCGCCCGAACGAAGAAAATCCAGATGATCGGTAATGCCGATGATATCCAGTCCGGCCTGCTCGCAGGCGTGAATTTTATCGTCGATGGACTGCGGATACTGGGCGTCAGCAGAATATCCGGTGTGCATATGCAGGTCTACCCGCATGGACGTTCCTCCTTATAGATAATTGAACACGGTCTGTACAAAGCAGGCGACGATCAGCAGAAACATACCTGCATTCTGCAAAACGGCTTTAAGCGACGGCGCACAGGGTCCGTGCAGCCAGACCTGCTGTTTTCTGCCGCGAACGAGCAGGATCATGCCGATCACCAGCATTGCCATCCAGAACAGACCGAGCGCCGACTGCGCGGCTATGGTATCCGGCAGCAGCATGGGCACCACCGAGCCGATGATGTTGAACAGCATGTGCAGCAGCACCGAGGTACGCAGCAGTCCGGTGCGGTAGTACGCATAGGACAGCAGCAGACCGAGCGCAAAGGCGTAGAAAAACTGCTCCAGATTGGCGTGATACAGGCCGAACAGCAGCGCAGAAATGAATGCGCCCGGCTTCTGCCCGTACCGCGCGAGACGGCCGGCCAGCAGGCCGCGGAACACCAGCTCCTCACACAGCGGACCGATAATGCAGGCACCGAGAACGATGGCCGTCATGGACATCTGCGAAAAGCTCTCGTCCACCATGCCGACCGGATCGCGTCCGGTCAAGGTGTAGACCATGTCGTTGATATTCGTGCCGATGAGCGAACCGAGCCACATCAGCGCACAGCCGATGACAAACCACCGGCCCATGCGCTTTGCGCCTGCCCGCTCCCTGCAGAACGGCATCGGCGGTGTTTTACGCCACAAACAGAACACAATCGGCAGCGATACCGCATAATGTCCGACGAGCAGCAGCAGATAATACAGCGTTTCCGGTATGCGGAACGGCAGGATCCAGCCATCCAGCCAGTACAGGCCGAACTGCCAGAGGATCGACCACAGCATGATCGCCAGCACGGAAAATCCCAGCTTCGAGCAGTAGCGGCGCTCCTGCGGGATATCAATTTGCTCCATAAAAGTTTCCTCTCCGGGCAAAAACAGAGGCGGAGCCTATGCTCCGCCCCCATATTTGTCTAATTGACGAAAGGCTTACTGAGCCTTGGCCTCGTTTACCAGACGCTCGGTATCCTTGGCGATCATAAGCTCCTCGTTGGTCGGAATAACCAGAACGCGAACGCGTGCCCAGTCGATGGAGATATCCATCTGCTTGCCGCGGTACTTGTTCTTCTCCGGGTCGATCTTGATGCCGAGGTACTCGAGGTGCTCGCAGACATCCCAGCGAACCGAACGGTCGTTCTCACCTACGCCTGCGGTGAAGATGATAGCGTCTACGCCGCCCATCTCAGCAACGTAGGAACCGATGATCTTCTTAACGGACAGGTTGAACATATCCTTAGCCAGAGCAGCACGCGCGTTGCCGTCAGCAACTGCAGCGTCCAGATCACGGAAGTCGGAGGATACGCCGGAGATACCCAGCATACCGGACTTCTTGTTCAGGATATTGATGACCTCGTGTGCGTCCATGTGCTCGTGCTCAGCCAGGAACTCGATGATAGCCGGGTCGATGTTGCCGGCACGGGTGCCCATCGGCAGACCGTCCAGCGGAGTAAAGCCCATGGAGGTATCGAAGCTCTTGCCGCCGTTGATTGCGCAGATAGAAGAACCATTGCCGAGGTGGCAGGTAATCAGGCGCAGCTCCTCGAGCGGACGGCCGAGCATCTCAGCAGCCTGCTGAGAAACGTACTTATGGCTGGTGCCGTGGAAGCCGTAACGACGGATCTTGTACTTCTCGTAATACTCATACGGTACTGCGTACATATAGTGGGACTGCGGCATGGTCTGATGGAATGCGGTATCGAATACTGCGACCATCGGAACATCCGGGCCCATAACCTCGCGGCAAGCCTCGATGCCGGTCAGGTTAGGCGGATTGTGAAGCGGTGCCAGCGGTACGCAGTCCTCGATAGCCTTGAGGACCTTCTCGGTGATGATAACGCTGTCCGAGAAGAACTCGCCGCCGTGTACAACGCGGTGACCTACTGCGTCGATCTCGCTCATAGAGGAGATGACACCCTTTTCCGGATCGAGCAGAATGTTGATAACAGACTGGATCGCTTCCTTGTGGGTGGGCATTGCGATGTCAAACTTGAACTTCTCATCGGACTTGTTGCCGGTGTGGGTCAGCACACCGTCGATGCCGATGCGCTCGCACAGGCCCTTCGCCATTACCTCACCCGACTCGGTGTCGAGCAGCTGGTACTTCAGCGAAGAACTGCCAGCGTTGATTACCAATACTTTCATTTGCGAAAACTCCCTTATGCCGTATTTGGCGGCTTGCATAAAGCCGCGGAAGCCTATATAATAATGCTATATTTTTATTCTACACGATTCTTTGCAAATGTACAACCCCTTTTTCGAGGTTTTTACCTTGCAGACCGCTGTCATCTCGCTGAAAGGAGCACCGTCATGACCGTATGCGGCATCACCGCCGAGTATAATCCGTTTCACACAGGGCATCTGCACCATATTGCCGAAACCCGGCGCAGCCTCGGCGAAAACGCCGTGATCGTGTGCGTGATGAGCGGCAATTTCGTCCAGCGCGGCGATTTTGCCGTGCTGGATAAGTACGCGCGTGCCGAAATGGCCGTGCGCTGCGGCGCTGACCTCGTGGTTGAGTTGCCTCTTGCGGCAGCGCTGTCCTCTGCGGAGGCTTCGCCAAGGGTGCGGTGCAGACGCTGCACGCACTCGGGTGCGGCACGGTGTCGTTCGGCGCGGAGACTGCGGATGCGGATTTGCTTTTACAGGCGGCAGAACTCCTGAACAGCCTGCCGATGGAGGGTGAATCCGGCTCTCCGCACCTGTCCTACGCCGCCAGACGGCAGGAGGAATTAGCGAAAGTTCACAAGCAGGCGGCAGCTCTTTTAGACAACCCAAACAACACGCTTGCCGTGGAATACTGCCGCTTCCTGCTCCCGCTCGGGATGCATCCGCTTGCGGTGCTCCGGCAGGGCGCGGCCCACGATGCATACGCGCCGCACAGCGGCTTTGCCTCGGCGAGTCTGCTGCGAGCGCATTTGCGAGACGGTGATTTCGCGTTCTGCGCACCGTTCCTGCCGCCTGCGGCTCGCGCCGTGTGGAAGAAGGCCGCAGATTGCGGTGAAGCGCCGGTCGCTTTGCCGGAAGACACACTGCTCGCGCTGCTGCGGACGGCACTCTATCAAGGCAGACTGCAGAGCGGCTCGGCAGACGGCTTTGATGAGCGGCTGTGCAAGGCGGTCTATACGTCACATTCGTTCTCGGATGCTGTAGAAAAGGCTCGAACGCGGCGGTTTCCGGCGGCTCGTGTGCGCCGTGCGCTCCTGCGGTCTGTGCTCGGTGTGGAGACGGACGCACCCGTCTCCCCTGCTTATCTGCGCGTACTGGCGCTCGGCCCGCGCGGGCGCTCTGTGCTGAAAACCGCCTCCCTGCCCGTTATCGTCAAACCGGCAACGGAAAAACGGCTGCCCGCAAATCTGCAAGCGGCACTCTGCCGCGATGCCTTCGCGGACGACCTGTTTGCGCTTGCACTTTCCGATCCCGAACGGAGAATCGGCGGCGGGCATTTCCGCAAAACGCCGTTCTGTCTACGCTGAATTGACAATCCTCTCATTTTGCTTTACAATAAACTTTAGCGTTGTAAAGTGAAACGAGGGGATTTTATGATTGGTCTTGGAACCATTGTAAATGTTGGCACGGTGCTTATAGGCACTACTATCGGTATACTGTTAAAAAACGGTCTGCCGAAACGCTTTGAAAAAACGGTCATGCAGGGACTGGGACTAACCACCTGCTTTATCGGTATAGGCGGAACACTCAGCGAAGTATTGACCATACAGAATGGCGAAATCGGCACCCAGCATACCATGCTGCTTATACTCTGTCTGGCACTCGGCGCTGTCATCGGTGAAGCGCTGAATATCGAGCAGCGACTGGAGGATTTCGGTGCATTCTGTCAATCACACTTTGCTGCCAAAGGGGACAGCCGATTTGTTGAAGGCTTCGTTACCGCATCTCTTCTGTTTTGTGTCGGTGCAATGGCAATTGTCGGTGCATTAAACGATGGTCTGAATGGTGACCCAACCATGCTGATTGCCAAGGCTATTCTGGATGGTGTTGCCTCGATTCTCTTCGCCGCATCTCTCGGCAAGGGCGTATACCTGTCTATTGTGCCGATTTTCTTCTATCAAGGCGGCATTACATTGATGGCACGATTCATCCGTCCCTGGCTGACCGATGTCTTGATTGGTCAAATGTCGTGTGTCGGCTCCGTGCTGATTTTTGCCATTAGCTTGAATCTTATCTTCAACAGCAAGCTGCGTGTCGGCAACCTGCTGCCTGCAATCTTCCTGCCGGTGCTGTTTTTCTTTCTGGCGCGGTTTTTCCCGACTCTCGGCACCTTATAAAATCGACACCGTTTGACTTTCTTTTCGCCCTCCCGTATAATGGATACAACATTTAACGAAACGGAGCCGTAAACTATGCTCGCTTACACTTATCGAAAACAGGGTGAGTTTGCCCTGCAGAACAAGCCGGAACCCGTTCTCACGCATGTAGGAGACGCGGTAGTGCGCGTTACCATGTCGAGCATCTGCACGAGCGATCTGCACATCAAGCACGGCTCGGTGCCGCGTGCCGTACCCGGTATTACGGTCGGCCATGAGATGGTCGGCGTAGTCGAGCAGGTCGGTTCGGCAGTCAAAACCGTCAAACCCGGCGACCGTGTAGCCGTCAACGTGGAGACGTTCTGCGGACACTGCTTTTTCTGTCAGCACGGCTTTGTCAACAACTGCACCGATCCCAACGGCGGCTGGCACTCGGCTGCCGGATTGACGGTGGTCAGGCGGAGTACGTCCGCGTGCCGTATGCCGATCAGGGTCTGACCGTCATTCCCGATCGCGTTTCCGACCGGCAGGCGCTGTTTGCCGGCGATGTACTCGCCACCGGCTACTGGGCAGCCAGGATTTCCGAGATCCGGCAGGGCGACACCGTGCTTATCCTCGGTGCCGGGCCGACCGGTATCTGCACCATGCTGTGCGCCATGCTGCATCACCCACACAGGATCATCATCTGCGACCCCGATCCGGCGCGGCTGCGCTTTGTGCGCGAGCGCTATCCCGATGTGCTCACCATCACGCCCAACCACGCGCAGGAGTTCGTGCAGCTGAACAGCCCGCACGGCGGCGCGGATGTGGTCTGCGAGGTGGCAGGCTCGAACGAAAGTTTCCGTCTTGCATGGGAGTGCGCCCGTCCGAACGCCGTTGTCACCGTTGTTGCACTGTATGACAAGCCGCAGGTGCTTCCCCTGCCCGATATGTACGGCAAAAACCTGATCTTTAAGACCGGCGGCGTGGATGGCTGCGACACCGCAGAAATCCTGCGGCTGATTGAAAACGGTCAGCTGGATACCACACCGCTCATCACGCATATTTTCCCGCTGAATGAGATTGAAGCGGCGTACGATCTGTTTGAGAAGCGCCGCGACGGTGTAATGAAGGTGGCAATTACGCCTCCGGATAAGTAAAAACAAGCGGCAGAGGCACAGCCTCTGCCGCTTTTGCATTTTATTCGCAGTCGATTCTCTCGATGTTGAAGATAACCAGCCGCGCTTCGTCCGAACAGCAGGTTATCATCTCGTTTTCGCGCTTCATCCAGCCTTTCATAATCGAGCCGCCCTGCAATCCAGTATAGATATAGCACGAAATCGCATCCCAGACCTCGGAGCAGAACGGCAGTTTCGGACCGCCTGCAACGGCATCAGCATCACCGGTGGTTTTGGTCAGCGTGTTGATACCCATGTGCCAGAAATCGTCCCGCACATCATCGCGGTAGAATTCAAATTCATCTCCCACGTTGTAACAGGGGCACACGCCGAAGGACGGGTCGGCGCAATACTGCTGCTGCAGCTCCGGATACAGTTTTTTGTCCAGAACAGTTACTTGTTCATCACCATTCACCTGCTGTATTCAAGAGAAAAGCCACCATATCAGTCGATACAGTGGCTTTTATAGCATTATTTTTTAATCAACCAGCTTATCCAGCTCGGCAACATGATGCGTGCCGGTTGCAGTCTGGTGTTCCGCCTGCTTGGCATACATGCCGACTACCGCAGCGGATTTCTTGATGGACTGCATCGTGCCCGCACCGGCTACACAGCCGCCCGGGCATGCCATGCCTTCGAGCAGATAACCGTTGTACTTGCCGGCCTTGGCGGCCATCAGCAGCTTGCGGCAGTCGCGCAGACCCTCGGCGTTTGCCACCTTGATCTCGCGGTCCGGGTGCTTCTCGTTGATGACGTTGACAACGGCCTTGGCTACGCCGCCGGATACCGCAAAGTTACGGCCGTCCGTGGATGCATCGTTGATGCCGTGCGGGTCCTCCTTGAGATTTTCCACGTCGATATGGCGTGCGGCGAAAATACCGGTCATCTCCTCGAACGTCAGCACGAAATCGACCTCGCTTCGTACGTCCGAACGCATTGCTTCGAGCTTCTTTGCCGCGCACGGTCCGATAAACGCAACCTTTGCGCCCGGCTGATGGTGCTTGACCAGTCGAGCGGTCAGCGTCATCGGGGTGAGGGCCATCGAGATGCAGTTTGCCTGATCCGGGAACAGCTTTTTCGCCATTGCGGACCATGCCGGACAGCAGGAAGTCGCCATGAACGGCAGCTTCTCCGGTACTTCCTCCACAAAGTCCTCGGCCTCCTGTGCCGCACACAGGTCAGCGCCGATGGCAACCTCGATAATATCGGCAAAGCAAGGCGCTTCATCGCGGCACGCAGCTTGCCCGGTGTCATCTTCGGGCCGAACTGGCCGACAAACGCCGGTGCGACAGCGGCGTAGACACGCTCGCCCGCCTGAATGGCGCGGATCATCTGGAAGATCTGCGACTTGTCTGCGATCGCGCCGAACGGGCAGTTTACAAGGCACTGGCCGCAGGAAACGCACTTCTCGTAATCAATATCGGCTCTGCCATTGCAGTCGCTGTGGATGGCATCCATGCCGCAGGCTGCCGCGCACGGGCGCTCCTGACGGATGATGGCGTGATACTGACAGACATCCATGCAGCGGCCGCACTTGATGCACTTCTCCTGATCGATAACAGAACGGCCGTTGAAGCGGTCGAGCGATACTGCGCCCTTGGGACATACCTCAACGCACGGATGCGCCATGCAGCCCTGACAGCCGTCCGTGACCATGACCTCGTTCTCCTTGCAGGCGTGGCACGCGAACTTGATCACGTTGATGAGCGGCGGCGTGTAGTAGGTTTCCTCTCGGGTGGCAGCCTCGATGTTGTCGGACAGCGGCGCGTGCTCGGCCGCACTGCGGCACGGCAGACCCATCGCCAGACGCAGGCGTTCGCCAACGATAGCGCGCTCGAGGAAAATATCATTGCGAATGTTGCCAACCTCACCCGGCATGATATCGTACGGCAGTGCTTCGATACGGCGGTCGGTCGGCCACTCGGTATGGTACGCCATACGGGCAACCTCGGTGAAAATGCGGTGGCGGATCTCCTGAATACGGGTTTCTACACCTCTCATAGCCATAGTTTGTTTTATCCTCCTGAATTCCTTTGCGACCCGTTGAGCGGGTCGTCCCTTTGTCCTATCTTATGAGCGCTCCCGGCAGAGCGCATGTGCTCTTTTAACAGGATACCATAAACAGGGCTTTCTGCAAAGGGTATTTGTAGATTTTTTAACAATTACTTTGTTACAATTTTACCTGTGTTTTTTGGGCATTCTGTTGAAAAACAACGCGCAGACGGACAGGTGTCTTTCTATCCCTTGCAAAATCGAAGGTTTTACGCTTGACGAAAAGCGAGAGGTACGCTCTGCGGCGCGCGGGAACGGTGCCCGCCAACGCATTTATGTTATAATAAATTTATCCTCTCTGTCAGGATACGCAATCCTCAATCGTATTATAGGTGAAACAACGTTGCTTTCCAAAGGAGCTGAGACCAATGAAACAATTTAACAGGGCGGACGCCGAACGTCTGGTGCAGACGTACTCCGACCTAATCCTGCGGCTGGCTTACACCTATTTGAAGTCCACGCACGATGCCGAGGACATCTGCCAGAATATCTTCCTCAAGCTGCTGACCGGCGGTCAAACCTTTGACAGTCCGGCGCACGAAAAAGCGTGGATCATCCGCGCGACCGCCAACGCCTGCAAAGACAGTCTGCGTGCCGCGCACCGGCGCAATGTCGGTCTGGAGGCCGCTGCCACGACACCCGCGCCTACCGCACCGGATTCCGATGTGCTCGATGCGGTGATGGCGCTGCCGCGCAAATACCGTGAAGCGGTCTATCTGCACTACTACGAGGGCTATTCCGTACGCGAAATCGCGTCTCTGCTCGGTCAGAGCGAGTCTGCCGTTTCCGCACACCTGAGCCGCGGGCGCAAAAGCCTGCGCACCACCTTGGGAGGGGATCTTTATGAACAGAGAGTATAATGATAACAAAATGTATAATTCCGCACTAGACGAGCTTCGCTTCTCCGAAGAAGCGAAAAGCCGCATGGTTGATCGCCTGATGACTGCCGCCGAGCAGCCGGAGCAGCCGGTTACCATTCATCGTGTACGCCGTTTTCCGCGCATCGCGATGGTCGGCGTGGCTGCCGCTCTGGTGCTGAGCATCGGTGCGGGTGCGACCGGCGTATTCAAGTCCGCCGGTGAAGCGTTTGCAGGCGTATTTGGACCGACGGCGGATACCGAGATTATTGATCAGATCGGTCATCCCATTGGCGCAAGCGACACAGCAGGCGGCGTGACCGTCACCGCGGATGCGATTCTGTTCGATGGCTACAACTACCTTATCTCCTACACGCTCGAAAAGGAGGACGGTTCGGCGTTCGACTGCACGAAAAACCCGGATACCGGTCTGCTGAATGTGTACTGGAATCGTGCAGACAGCAATATCGGCCTGAATGCGCAAGGCGCAATCGGCAGTAGCTATTTCTATGACGAAAATCCGAATGATAATGCCATTCAGTATGTTGAAACCATGTCGTACACTGACGCAGTTACGACCGGTGGTACAGCAAAGATTATGCTCGGCGACCTGACAGCAGTAACTGATAACGGCGCTGAAACCAAAACCATCGCCGACGGTACCTGGCATCTCAAGTTCAAGCTGGAGGCCGATAACAGCGCGGTTGAACTGCCTGCCGGTCAGTCTATTCAAGTAGGTGGCAAAACCGCAACGATCAATAAAGTCCTGCTCTCGCCTATCGGCTATAACTTTGTCTACACGGTTGATGGCAAAGCACCGTTTGAGAATGCCGAAAGCGGTCAGGAACCCGCCAGCCACCGCGATACATGGGACGCATTTTCTGCAAAACTGCTTATCAATAAGAAGGACGGCACTGTAATCGACGTGCCAGGCAACGGCAGCAGCATGGACGTGCATGACGGCAAGACCGTCTGCACCCGCCAGGGCACGTTCGATACCATTCTCCCGCTTGATGAAGTGGCGTCCGTCACCATCGGTGATACTACGATTCCGGTAAAATAATCGGCGGAGTGCTTGCATTATCGCAAGATCGGTGCTATAACTATTAACAACAATGTGACACAGCCATGAGCTGCGAAAACCCCGGAGAGTGGTAGTCTCTGGGGTTTTCTCATGCCTAAACAAAAATGGAGAACGGAATGCTGCATGAGCATTTTCCATTCTCCATTCTTCATTTTCAATTAAATCGTCGTCAGCAGCTTTGCGAACTCCGCACGAGTGAACGTACCCTGCGACTTGATCGTGCCGTCGCTGAAGCCCTGCACCAGACCCTTCTGCATACACAGCGCAACCGCATTTCGACGGTCTGCCGCGATCGTGTCCGCATCCTTGACAGACACCAGCGTCTGTGCCGTTTCCGCATCACTCATGGCTGCTGTGCCGTCCGCCTGCAGCAGATTTGCAAAAAGCTGCATCGCGTCCTCGCGGGTCATGGCAGCCGTCGGCCGGAAGTCATTCAGGCCCTCGAGCAGACCGTTTGCGTACACCGCGCTGACCGCCTCCGAGTACCACTCGCCTGCGCGAACGCCTGCGGGCAACGTGCCGCTGCCGGACAGACCGCGCTGACGCGCGATGGTCGTGCAGACCTCAGCCGCCGTGATCTTATCGTTCGGACGGAATTTACCGTTCGCGCCGGTCATCAGCTTGCGCTCGGTCACTGTATTGATATACTGCAGTGCCCAGCAGGTACTGCTCACATCGCTGTAGCCGGTCGCAGCAGCCGAAACTTCGGGCGAATACGACGTCATCAACGCCTTATAGCACGCGCTGTTCCGGTTCAGCACATCGGAAAGCTGCTCAAACGTCAGCAGATATTCCTCTGTATAAGCTCGGCGGGAAGCGCTCTCATATTCGTTGTAAAAATAGGTTACGCCTTTCGTGCTGATGCGCGGATAGCTGTACAGATAAATCGCATGATCGTCCGGCAGCAGCTTCTTGACCGTCTCGATGTAGTCATCGGTCAGCAGGTCGTTCAGTGTGTACTGCGTGCCGGTGTGCAGATCAAATGCCAGACAGTTATTCCACACCGATGAACCGGCGCCTTTGCCGCTCTCGCAGTTGGCCCAGACAACGAGCACCGAGCCTTCCACGGACGCACCGTAGCTGCCCTCGAGCGCATCATACTCGGCGGTAACGGACGGTCCCTTGAGGAAGAACGAGCGGATTTCGCTGTTGATGGTGCTCTGCACCTTTTTGTCGCTCAGGCCGCTGATCTCCGGAAAATCGACATCCCATCCATGCTCCGTGCCGTCCTGCTGATAGCCCATGAACTTTTCGTAATGCACGGTCTTTGCAGTGATGCCGCCGCCAAGGTCGAACGACTTCGGCTGCTCGAACAGCGTTTTGCCGCTGCGCAGGTCAATATATTTGCGGGTGTCGTCCTGCGTGACGCAGACCACGTTCTCGGTCAGAATGGTCGGGTTCTCCGCCTCTTTAACGGATGCTGCAAAGCCGCCGTTTTTGCGGAAGAAAATCAATGTGCCGTCTGCGGTGTTGTGCCACGACAGACCGTAGCGCAGCTCGGAGAAGCCGCTGATGTAGCTCAGTGTGCGGTAAGACAAGCTGCCGCCCGCATCCACCGCGGAAACCGAACCGTCCTCACTGCGGGCCGCGTACAGCCCCTCGCCCATGTAGGACAGATAGTAATACGTCGGCGCCGTCAGCAGCTTGCCGGTGGTATCCATAATGCCCCAGCGGTTGATCTGACGAACCATTGCTTCGCCATCGTGAAACTCCGAAATGGTGTTGTACAGAAACTCGGTCAGCAGTTTGCCCTCCGAAAGCGAATACAGCGCCTGATTGGTGCCGTTGGTGACGACCACCGTGCTCTCGCCGTAAATCGCCATGTAGGAAGGCGTTACGTCATTCGGCAGAGTGTACAGCACCGTGCCCTTGGTGTCGATTGCCTGATAATCGCCGTCCTGCGTCTGCACAAGCGTTCTGCCGTTTGAGAACGCGCCAGCCTTACGGTAGCTGCCCGAAAAGGCAGTCGAACCATCCTGCTTGACATAGGAATACAGACCGGTATCCGCATTTCTGCACAGCAGCAGTCCGTCCTCAAAGAAGCCGACCGCGCCCGGATATGAGCCAATGCGCTTGCCGTCAGTCGCATAATACACGCTGTGGTCAGTGTAACGATACGCAACTATCGTATCCGAAAAATCAACCGAAACCGGCGAATCCGTGTATGCAATGACGAGCTTTCCTGTGCGGTCGATCACCGCCGTCTGCCACTGCTCGTTTTCTACGGCAGCGAGTCCGCAGTCCGCGAAATCGCCTGCCTGTGCGTAAGCAAACGGAAGCACGGTCATGCCGTCCTCATCCAGATAGCCTGCGCGTGTCACGCCGTCAATGTCGGTGTACTCTGCCGGAAAAATGGTGCCGGCCGCAGCCGCACTCACCAGCATCACACACGCAACCGCCAGCGCGGAAAGTGTTTTTTTGAACATATGCTTCACCTGTATATTGTGTAAAGTTCTCTATCCTTGTTATTCTTATACAATATACATTATAAGCACTCACGCACTCTCATACAAGGTCAGGCGGCAAAGTGTAACAATGGTGAAACAACCCGCCGGAATGTTACGATTATGTTACATTCCCAGAATGCACATCAGCTGCCGATAATCGGTGTTGCGCTCTTGGCGATGGATACCTTTTCCACATACGGCACATGTGCGTAAACGTTGGCTGTGGTGGAGATGTCGGAATGCCCCAGCCAGTCCTGAATCTGCTTGAGCGAAAGCCCTGCTGCAGCAGAATCGTTGCAACCGAATGCCGTAAATCATGAAACCGGATACGCGGCAGGCACGCACGGCGGCACACCCGCTCGAACTCACGCGAAATGTAATCCGGCCGGAGCGGCGAACCGTCCTCACGGCAGCAGACGTAATCGCTCTGGCAGTAGGCTTTGCCGTACTTTTTGCGGTTGGCGTTCTGTCTGCGGCGCAGATCGGTCAGATACCGTCGGAGCGAGTCGGACAGCGGCAGCGTCCGATAGCTGGATTTGGTCTTTACGCTGTCCGCGTAGATCACACGTCCGGAGGACAGCACCGCCGTATGATTGATGATCATGCTCCGTGCCCGAAAATCCACGGCACGCCAGCGCAGACCGGCGCACTCGCTGCGGCGCAGACCATAGGTTGCCGCCAGCACGAACGCCGCCTCTGCCGGCGACTGCAGCGCCGCTGCCAGAAAAATGTTGATCTGCGTCCGGTCGTACACCTGTCCTCGAAAGCGCGTCCGCTTGGGCAGCATGACATTATCCGACGGATTCGTCGGGATAATCTGCAGTGCTACCGCGTATTTCAGGCACTTGTGCATAATGGAATGGAACTTAACGATTGAAGTCGGTGAAAGCCCCTGATCGAATTTCAAGTTGACAAAATCCTGAAAATCCATCGGCCGTGCCGTAGCAAGCGTTGTCCCTCGTGCGGTGAAAAACGGCTTGATGTGCTTTTCAAATGCGTAGCGGTAGCCGTCCATCGTGTTTTCGCGCACCTGCGTTTTCATCTGGGTCAGCCAGCGGTCCATGAAGTCTGCAAACGGCGTTTTCGCTTCGGTCGAGTAGCGCAGCCGCATCAGTCCTCCGGACGCATGATAAAGTGAATGTAGCCGTCCTCCTCGTAAATGCGTATGTTCTCCATTGAGAAGCCTCCTGTAAAAATAGTCATCCTGCAGTATTCGGCAGCACCGCACAATGAAAGCTGCGGTGCTGTCTTGTCCTGCATTTCCATATTTTACGAAAATTCGACCAAATTCGACAATATTCAATTTGCACAGAAAAGCAACAAAAAACCGCTCCGAATCTGCATTCAGAGCGGTTTTATCGGTTTTATGGCAATTAGATCGTGCGGACAGAGATCATACCTTCGATCGCGCGCAGCTCGTCGAGGTTAGCCTCGGTCGGAGCCTCTGCGGTGTCGATGATGGTGTATGCATAGTCACCCTTGGAACGGTTGCCCATATTCTCGATGTTGCAGCGAACAGCGGAGGTGATGGACGCGATCATATTCGGGATGTTCTTGTGGATCATGCAGATGCGGTAGCCGCCTTCGTACGGAACCTTGAGGTTCGGGAAGTTGACCGAATTGCGGATGGTGCCCTTCTCGAGGTACTCGGTGATCTCGTAAACGGCCATCTTTGCACAGTTGTCCTCGCTCTCCGGCGTGGATGCACCCAGATGCGGGAGCGTGATGGCATTCTCCTGCTCAAGAATCTCGTCGGAAGCAAAATCGGAAACGTATGCTGCAACCTTGCCGCTCTCGAGTGCCTTCGCCATTGCCTTGGTGTCAACCAGCTCGCCGCGCGCAAGGTTGATGACGCGAACGCCGTCCTTCATCTTCTCGATCGCCTCTGCGCTGATGGTGTTCTTGGTATCCGGGGTCAGCGGAACGTGGATGGTGATATAATCACAGTTTGCGAAAATCTCGTCCAGCTCGGTAACGTGCTTGACCGAGCGGTCGAGCTTGAGTGCGCCGTCAACCGA
The DNA here is from genome assembly GCF_003481925.1 of Butyricicoccus sp. OF10-2. Classification (NCBI taxonomy): domain Bacteria; kingdom Bacillati; phylum Bacillota; class Clostridia; order Eubacteriales; family Butyricicoccaceae; genus Butyricicoccus; species Butyricicoccus sp. OF10-2. Next base: position 25,644 of record NZ_QUMC01000007.1, read on the forward strand.
CAGGTACGGGTCATAGCCCCAGACCTCCATATCCAGGCCAACAGCTGCGTTTGCAACCTTAACGCCGATCGCACCCAGACCGATGATGCCCAGCTTCTTGCCGGCGATTTCCGGGCCTGCGTAGGTGGCCTTGCCCTTCTCGGCAGCAGGACCGATGTCCGGCGTGCCCTTGAGGCCCTTAACCCAGTTTGCACCCTGTACCACCTTGCGGGAGGCCAGCAGCAGTGCACAGATAACCAGCTCCTTAACAGCGTTAGCGTTTGCACCCGGCGTATTGAAGACTACGATGCCTTCCTCGGAGCAGCGGTCGATCGGAATGTTGTTGACACCGGCGCCTGCACGCGCGATGCAGCGCAGGTTCTTCGGGAACTCGACGTCATGCAGCTTGGCAGAACGAACCAGAACGGCGTCATAATCGGTGAAATCCTCGGAGCAGGTGTACTTTGCCGGATCGAGATCGTCCAGACCTACCTTCGAGATCTTGTTGTAGAGTTTTACGTTATACATGGGATTATCCTCCAATGGAAAATGGAGAATTGAAAATGGAAAATGCCGCTATCCTTGCGCGATACCGCAATTTCCCATTCTCCATTATCAATTCTCAATTATTGTTACTTGTTTTCTTCAGCGAATTTCTTCATGAAGTCGATGAGCTTCTCAACGCCCTCGATCGGCATTGCGTTATAGATGGAAGCACGCATACCGCCTACCGAACGGTGACCCTTCAGATTGGACATGCCGGCTGCCATGGACTCCTTGGCAAACTTTGCGTCCAGTTCGTCGTTGCCGGTGCGGAAGGTTACGTTCATGCGGCTGCGGGAATCTTTTGCGGCTACAGTCTTGTAAAAATCCTGGGAATCGAGGTAATCGTACAGCATGGAGGAACGCTTCTCAGCACGCTCCTGCATAGCCTTTACGCCGCCCATGTCTTCAACCCACTTGGCAACCAGACCGAGTACATAGATGCCGTACGTGGGAGGCGTGTTGTACATGGAATCCTTGTCAGCCATGGTCTTCCAGTCGAGCATAACCGGATATTTCTCGAGCGGATAGTTGCCGAGCAGATCCTCGCGGACGATAACAACGGTAACACCGGCCGGGCCCATGTTCTTCTGTGCGCCGGCGTAGATGACGCCGTACTTGGAAACATCAACCGGCTTAGACAGGATGTTGGAGGACATATCCGCTACCAGCTCAACGCCTGCCGGGGTCTCGGGATCGTACTGATACTCGGTGCCGTAGATGGTGTTGTTGGCGCAGATGTAGAAGTAGTCGGCATCCGGACGGATATCCAGCTCATCCTGCGTCGGAACGTGGTCGAAGTTGGTCTCCTTGGAGGAAAATGCAGCGTGCATGTCGCCGAACTTCTGTGCTTCCTTGTAGGCCTTGGAAGCGAAGCTGCCGGTCAGCGCGTAGTCAGCCTTGCCGGTCTTCAGCAGGTTCATCGGGATCGCTGCAAACTGGGTGGTAGCGCCGCCCTGCAGGAACAGAACCTTGTAGTTATCCGGAATGGAGAGTACGCGACGCAGCGTAGCCTCGGTCTCCTTGATGATGCCGTCATATACCTTTGAACGGTGACTCATCTCCATGACTGACATACCGGAGCCCTGATAGTTCAGCATGTCGGCTGCACAGCGCTCAAGCACCGGAACCGGAAGCATGGAGGGACCTGCGGAAAAATTGTAGATACGATTGTCTGCCATAGTGAATAGCCTGCCTTTCAAATATAAGCGTAAAGACGTTCCCAGTTTACATATCACGGTCTGTCGCGGTGATATTACTTTTATGAATGGAACGTATTATTTATTATAATACAAAGCCCTTCCGTTGGCTACCGAAAAATGTCCCAAAAAATCCGCAATGAATAAACGAATGTCTGCACATTGTGGACAGTTCATGAAAATTAGTAATGCGTAATCAAAAATCAGTAATTTTTTGTGATAGGTAAATGCATACCTGTGAATCACGGCAATTCCTAATTCCTAATTCCTAATTATGTGTTATACTGTATTATAGCACAATAATGTAAGGAGCCAACTCAACTATGCACCACCGCCGACCGGCTGCGCCGCACAGCCACCGTCCCAACCACAGACAGATCAACCGCCTGATGCCGTTCACGACGGCGCCGCTGTTCCATGCTCTGCAGCTGCTCGAGACCGGCGACTCCGCGCGGTTTCACATGCCCGGGCACAAAGGTGAGCCGATTTTCAACACATACGCGGATATTTTTGCCATCGACTTTACCGAAACCTACGGCACCGGCAACCTGTACACCGGCGAAGGTCCTATCCGCGATGCGGAGGTTGCCGCCGCGCGGTATTTCGGCGCGGAGGACTGCTTTTTCCTGACCGGTGGCTCGACGCAGGGCATTCTGGCCATGCTCGGCACAGCGGTCGGACGCGGCGGCGCTGTCCTGCTCGACCGTGAGGTACACAAGTCCGTCTGCTACGGCTGTGCACTGCTCGGCATTACGCCGTATTTCTTTTCTGCACCGCTGATCGAGCCATTCGCGGTTTCCGGTGCGCTTCCGGTCAAGGATGCGGAAGCACAGCTGATCGCGCATCCGGAGATCAAGGCAATCCTTCTGACCTCTCCGACCTATTACGGCATCCGGCGGGCGATTCCCGAGTTTGCCGATCTGTGCCGCGCGCACGGCAAGCTGCTGCTCGTAGACGGAGCACACGGTGCACACTTTCCTGCCGTCGGCCTGCCGACGCCGGTCGCGGAAGGTGCGGATATGGCCGTGCTCTCCATGCACAAAACGCTGCCGTGCATGGGACAGGGCGCCGTTCTGCTCTCCGCGGCAGGCGTGGACCGCCGCGCACTGCGCGAAAACACCATGCTGTTCGGCACATCCAGTCCGTCCTATCCCATTATGGCATCCATTGACCTTGCGCGTGCCTACACCGAGGGGCCCGGTCACGCGGAGTACCGCCGCTCGGCGGAAACCTGCGCCGAACTGCGTACCTATGTGCAGCACCGAACCATGTTCACCGCACTGACCGAGGATCATTTTCCGGCGCTTGACCCATGCCGTCTGACGGTGTGCACCGCCGGAACCGACATCACCGGTCACCAGCTGGCCGATACGCTGTGGAGCGAATGCGGCGTGGCGTGCGAGATGGCGGACGACCGCAATGTTGTGTTCATCCTCACCGGCTCCGACCCGAACGGTGCGATCAGCCGTCTGAAACGCGGTCTGCGGCGCATTTCCAGACGGCGTGAGCTGATTCCCCTGCCGTCCCTGTCCGCACCGTTTCCGCCCGCCGAGCGCGTGATGAGCGTGCGCGACGCATGGTTCTCACAGACCGGTAGAGTCCAGCCTGCCGCTGCCGAGGGTCTGGTCTGCGCCCGTCCGGTCACGCCGTATCCGCCCGGTGTGCCGCTGCTCTGGCCCGGCGAGAAAATTACAGGAGCGCACATTGCACTTATCCGTGAAAGATGGTACAATACAATAGATGAAATAACCGTTGTTGTCCATCAATAACGCGTCTCATCCAAGCAAACGATATGTTTCCGCGCAGCAATGCGAATAGGGGGTTACTATTATGAAAATGGTACTGGCTATCATCAATTACGATGATTCGCAGGATGTTATCTCCAGCCTGATGAAAGCAGGCTTCTCTATCACCAAGCTGGCGACCACCGGCGGCTTCCTCAAAGCAGGCAACGTCACGATCCTGATCGGTCTGGACGAAAGCAAGCTGGATGAGTGCTTTGACATCATCCGCGAGCACTCCTCCTCCCGCAAGCAGATCATGCCGGCAACCGCTGAGCTCGGCATGGGCTTTTTCCCATCCACGCCGGTGCAGGTCGAGGTCGGCGGCGCAACCGTATTGTACTCAACGTTGAGCGTTTTGAAAAGCTGTGATCTCATTTGACGCACTTGCGGGCAACAATGCGCTCAAAAACAGCCTGAAGCATGCGCTGAACGAGCGTTTTCCGCAGACCGTGCTGCTGTCCGGTGACGATCCGGCGGCGCTCAAAGCCCTTGCGAATGTGCTTGCAGCCGGTATTTTATGCGAAGGCGCGGGCAGTCATCCGTGCGGAAGCTGTCTGCCGTGCCGCAAGGTGGAGCAGGGTGTGCACCCGGATCTGATGATCGTGGACGAAGGAGAGGCCGAACTCAAGGTCGATCTAGCGCGTCAGATCAAGCGGAAAACGCCATTATCCCGAACGACGGCGAACGCCGTGTGACAGTCATTCACCATGCGCAGAATCTCAATCCCATGGCGCAGAATGCGCTGCTCAAGGAGCTGGAGGAGCCGCCTGCGTATGCGTTCTTCATTCTGACCGCCGAGCAGCCGGATTCGCTGCTGCAGACCGTGCGCTCGCGCTGCACTAAATTTGCGCTCGAGCCGTCGCATGCGGCGGTGTCGGACGAGGAGGCGGCAAGCCTGCTTGCACCCTATCTCTCTGCGGTTGCCGAACGGCGTGAGGACCGCATGATGCTTGGTGCAATGGGTCTGGAAAAGACGCCGCGCCGTGCACTGTTAGGTGTACTCGGCATTCTGCAGGCCGCTGTCCGGGACGCGATTTTCGTCTCGAAGGCTCTGCCGCAAAAGCCGCTGCAGCTGGCACTCCGCAAGCAGACGCAGGCACTTGCCGGCGCCGTCAGTACGGAACGCCTGCTGGCGGTCTACGATTTTATTGATGTGCTGATCGACCGTGTGTCGCGCAACGCGGCATCCGCGGCTGTCACCTGTGCATTAACAAGCGATATTTACCGCATCTGTTACGCTTCCTAAGCGTTTCCATCATACAGGAGGAAAACTTTTTGACAACAATAATCGGAGTTCGTTTCAAATCGAACGGAAAAATGTATTATTTCGACCCGCAGGGGCTGGAAATCGCACCCGGTACGGGTGTGATCGTCGAGACAGCACGCGGCGTGGAATACGGCGACTGCGTGCAGGGCAACACCGATGTGCCCGATCAGCAGGTCGTGCAGCCGCTCAAGCGCGTGGTCCGTGTGGCAACCGAGGCCGATATGAAAACGCTCGAGCGCAACAAAAAGCGTGCCGACGAGGCGTTTATTATCTGCAAGCAGAAGATCGAGGACCGCGGTCTGGAAATGAACCTTGTCACCGCGGAATGCACCTTTGACATGAACAAGCTGCTGTTTTACTTCACCGCAGACGGTCGTGTGGACTTCCGTGAGCTGGTCAAGGACCTTGCGAGCGTGTTCCGCACCCGCATTGAGCTGCGCCAGATCGGCGTGCGCGATGAGGCAAAGATGATCGGCGGTCTGGGCTGCTGCGGCCGCGAGTTGTGCTGCAGCTCGTATCTCGATGATTTCCATCCGGTCTCCATCAATATGGCAAAGGATCAGAACCTGTCGCTCAATCCGGCGAAGATTTCCGGTGTGTGCGGCCGTCTGATGTGCTGTCTCAAGTATGAGCACGAGGCCTACGCCGAGCTGCAGAAGGTCACGCCGCGTCAAGGCAGCGTGGTCGATACGCCGGAGGGCCGCGGCAAGGTAGTTTCCACCCAGATGCTGCGCGGCACCTGCAAGGTACAGCTGGACGACAGTCCGGAGCACTCGCTGACCGAGTTCCAGTGCACGCAGTGCTGCATGGTAAAGGGTGCGTGCCGCAACCGTCAGAATGCCGCCGCTATGGCCGAGGAACGCCGTAAGCGCGAGGAGCAGGAGGATGCTGCCGCTCCCGCACCCAAAAAGGATGCACCGAAAAAGAGCGAGGCTCCGCATCAGAAGCCGCAGCAGCCGCGTCCGCCGCGCAAGCCTGCCCCGCAGCAGACTGCCGCAGAAGAACTGCCCGAAGATGCTCAGAATGAGCTGTCTCCGGACGGTGAAGGTGCGCCGCGCCGTCGCCGCCGCAGAGGCGGAAGACGCCGCCGCAAGCCGAATGGCGAAAACGGTGCTCCGGAACCGAATTCCGGCGAAGAATGAGAAAAAGAGCGAAACCGCATGGTTTCGCTCTTTTTTTGCGCAAATACAGCCGCTCTCCTGTCTGCAAGCTCAGTGAAGAAAATCGGCTTCAATGAATCACGCTTTCTACCATTCTCCTGCTTATTTTGCCGTGGCAGCGTACTTATCAACCAGCGTCTGTGCCATTTCCATCGCCTTCTCGCCCTTATTCAGACGCAGCGACAGATACGGTGTCGAACCGGCGTTGAGCAGCAGGCGGCCCTTGAATTCACTGTCACCGCAGAGCGCGGACAGGCGCGCGAAATCGGTCTCGGAGAAGGTGAGCAGCAGCCGTCCGTCCTGCTGCTTGATCTCCGCAATCCCCTGCTCGCTGGCCTTAGCATGCAGCAGCGCGATATCCAGCAGCGCGATGGCCTCCGCAGGCGGCTCACCGAAGCGGTCGATCAGCTCATCGAGCATATCACTGCGCTGCTCGTCCGTGCGGATGAGCGCGATACGGCGGTACAGATCGACACGCTGCCCCGCATCCGCAACATAATCGGCGGGAAGGTTGGCAGAAATCAGCAGTTCGGCCGCACAATCGACACGCGGCTTGGGTGTTTCTCCCTTCTCCTCCTGCACAGCCTCTTCGAGCAGCTTGAGGTACAGATCATAGCCGACGCTCATCATGTGGCCGGACTGCTCGGGACCAAGCACATTGCCGGCACCGCGAATTTCCAGATCACGCATGGCAATCTTGAAGCCCGAGCCGAACGCTGCAAACTCACGAATCGCACCGAGCCGCTTCTGCGCGATCTCGCTCAGCGCCTTGCCGTGCCGGTAGCACAGGTAGGCGTAGGCGTGGCGCGACGAGCGGCCTACACGGCCGCGAATCTGGTGCAGCTGCGCCAGACCCATATTGTCTGCGTTCTCGATGATAAGCGTGTTCGCGTTCGGAATATCAATGCCGGTTTCAATAATCGTGGTGCAGACCAGAATATCAATCTCGCCGTCTGCCATCTCGTTCATAACCTTTGCAATCTCTTTCTGACCCATTTTGCCGTGAACGATGCCGATTCGCGCATCCGGAAGCCGCTGCTGCCACATGTTCGCACATCGCTCGATGGACTCCACGCGGTTGTGCAGGTAGTATACCTGTCCGCCGCGTCCCAGCTCACGCCGGATGGCATCAAGCAGCACGCCGTCGTTCTGCTCAAGCACGAACGTCTGCACCGGATGGCGGTTCTGCGGCGGCTCCTCGATGGAGGACATATCGCGGATACCGGACAGCGCCATGTTGAGCGTGCGCGGGATAGGCGTTGCCGACAGCGTGAGCACATCCACGTTTTTGCTCATTTCCTTGAGCGTTTCCTTGTGCCCGACGCCGAACCGCTGTTCCTCGTCCACAACGAGCAGACCGAGATCCTTGAACTTGATCTTTTTGTTGAACAGCTTGTGCGTGCCGATAACCAGATCGACCGAACCCGCCTCCAGCTTTTTGAGCAGCGCAGTCTGCTCCGAGCCGGTCTTGTAACGCGTGAGCAGCTCGATTGTGATGGGGTGACCCTGAAAACGCTGCATCGCAGTCAGGTAATGCTGCCGCGCGAGTACGGTCGTCGGTACGAGGATCGCCGCCTGCTTGCCCGCGAGAATGCACTTCATCACGGCACGCAGCGCGACCTCGGTCTTGCCGAAGCCAACGTCACCGCACAGCAGGCGGTCCATCGGCCGGTCGGACTGCATATCGTCCTTGATCTCGGCAATACAGCGCAGCTGATCATCGGTTTCCTCGTAGGGGAAATCCTCCTCGAACTCGCGCTGCCACGCGTCATCCGGCGGGAAGGCGTAGCCCTTGACCTTGGCGCGCTCGGCATACAGCTTGATGAGACCCTCGGCCAGCTCCTTTGCCGCCGCTTTGGCGCGTGCTTTCGCCTTACTCCAGTCCGCACCGCCGAGCTTGTTCAGCCGCACACGCTCGTTGTCGCCGCCGCCGATGTATTTGGAGATGAGGTCGAGCGAGGTTGCCGGAACATACAGAAAATCCGTTCCCGCAAACGCAATTTTGATGAAATCGCGCTCGGAACCGTCCACCGTCATGCGCTCCATACCGATAAACCGACCGATACCGTGGTGCTCGTGCACGACAAGATCACCCGGTGTCAGGTCAGTGTACGACTTCACCTTATCACGGTTGGACTTCTTGACCTGCGTTTTCTTTCGCCGGGCAAGAACCTGTCCCTCGGTCATGACAACAAGACCGAGATCGGGATACTCAAAACCGGCGGACAGCGTGCCTTCCATGATGTTGACGCAGCCGCCCTTGGGCAGCAGGTCGCTGATTTTTACGTTGAGACCGGTGTCGGTCAGCGCATCCAGCATGTTCCGGCAGCGCAGCGCACTGCCGCACACGACCGCTACCGCGCGTCCCTGCTCGGTGTAGCTGCGGATGTCGGCAGACGCCATGTCGAGGTTGCCGCCGTAGGCGTTCATCTGGTTGGCGATAAAGTTTTCCAGATGCTGCGGTGTCAGCTCGGCCACATTGTTGAGAAAGCTGTCCAGACGCAGAATCTGGCGTTTCATGCTGCATACGCCGACAAAATCGAGCGCATATTCTCCCAGATTCGGCGGCATTTCGCCGCGCTCGAGCAGCGCGGTTACGTCGTCGGCTACACGCGCGTGGAAATCGCGCACCGCGTCACGCAGACGCGGCGTGTCCTCGATGATGACGATGGCATTTTCGGCAGATAGTCGAACGCGGTCGCCATTTCGGGATAAATGAGCGGCATATACTTATCCGCTGCGGGCAGCGAACCGGTCTCGCGCAGACGTTCTGCGTCCCGTTCAAGGTTAGTCTGCAAATCCGCATGCTGCTTCTTCCGGCGGGTCGAGGTGAGTGCCAGAACAGCCTTTGCCAGTCCTGCCGCACCGCCCTTCGCCAGTGCCGGAATGGATTCCATACACGGCAGACAGCGCAGGCACTCGCACTGCTCCAACCGGCGCTGACTGCCGACGTCGAACGTGGAGATTGAGTCAATCTCATCGTCCCAGAATTCCACGCGGTACGGGTGCTCCGCCTGCGGCGGAAACACATCGAGGATGCCGCCGCGAATGGAAAACTGACCGGTGCCTTCGACCTGTACGCAGCGCTCGTAGCCTGCGCGCGTGAGCGACTGTGCCAGCTCATCCAGCGGCGCGGTTTCACCGGTGGCCAGCGACACGATTGCCGCCTTGAGCGCCTCCGGCGGCATGGTGCGCTGGGCCGCCGCCTGCACGGACGCGACCGCGAAATGCGCATCACGCAGCTCGTCCAGTGCTGCCAGACGGCGCTGCTCGTAGCCGCGCGACACACCGACTACATCCGCCATCACCAGCTCACGAGAGGGCAGCTGTACAATGTCACGCTCGGAAAAACCGCGCAAATCAGCGGCAAATCGATTCGCAGTGTTGTCGTCGTCGGTCAAAACCAGTACCGGACGGCCTGTATCCAGTCCTAACGCCGCCGCCAGATGCGCCTTGTGGATGGCTGATAAGCCAACTGCCAGCACCGGAGTTTTGCCCTCATCAACGGCTTGTTTTAACTGTTTGTATTCTTTTAGAAAAGTTATACTTTTTGTAATTTCGTTCAAGAGGTTCACCTCCCTTTCATAATGGAAAATGGAGGAGTCCGCCTGTAAAGGCGGTTATTGAATCATCGCGCAAAGTGCGATACCAGCGCAGCGCGACTGAAGTCTGCGCAAGGATAGCGCTAATTCTCCATTATTCATTCTTAATTATTGAGACACCAAAAGGGCAGATTTCTCAATCTGCCCTAATGTTATGCGTATTTTTTGCGGAATATGCGTGTTAGTCTGCCTTGTGGCAGGTCTCGCAGTCTGCATCGCAGCCGAGAATCTCGGACGGATCCTTGCCCAGACGCTTGTAATAGTCGGAAATTGCAGAGCGCAGCGCTTCCTCTGCCAGCACGGAGCAGTGCATCTTTACCGGCGGCAGACCGTCCAGAGCCTCAGCAACGGCCTTGTTGGTCAGCTTGAGCGCTTCCTCCAGGCTCTTGCCCTTTACCATCTCGGTAGCCATCGAGCTGGTTGCGATTGCCGCGCCGCAGCCGAAGGTCTTAAACTTAACATCCTCGATGATGCCGTCGTCCGACACCTTGAGGTAAATCTTCATAATATCGCCGCACTTTGCGTTGCCGACCTCACCGACACCGTTTGCGTCCTCAATCTCGCCAACATTGCGCGGATGCGTAAAGTGGTCGAGCACCTTTTCACTGTACTGCATAAAATCTATCTCCTTTTTGTCCAATCAAATGAATATATTGCAGGAAAATCAATCGTAGGGCGTGACGACCCCGGCGCGCCGAGTCGTCGCGCCTACGGGATACGTTTCCGCTTATCTTAATGTGCGTGCAGCTCGGTTGCAGCGGTCAGGTTAGGATGACCGTTCTCCCAAACCGGGCTCATCGAGCGCAGGGTCTTAACAACATCGGTGACCGTCTCGATGATATAATCAACGTCCTCCTCGGTGTTCTGCTCGCCAAGGGTCAGGCGCAGAGAGCCGTGCGCGATCTCGTGCGGCAGACCGATCGCCATCAGAACGTGAGACGGATCGAGCGAACCGGTGGAGCATGCCGAACCGGTGGAGCCGCATACGCCTGCGTTATCCAATCGCAGGATCAGGCCCTCGCCCTCAATCGCCTCAAAGACGAACGAAGCGGTGCCCGGCAGACGGTTTACCGGATCGCCGGTATAGTGGGAGTACGGAATGTTCTCCATGATGCCCTTAACGAGCTTGTCCGTCAGCTTCTTGACGTAGCCCATCTTCTCGTCCAGACCTTCAACGGCCTCCTTCATCGCTGCTGCCAGACCGATGCAGCCTGCGGTGTTCTCGGTGCCGGAAACCAGACCGCGCTCCTGACCGCCGCCGTATACCAGCGGCTCAAGGGTGATGCCCTTCTTCACATACAGCACGCCGGTGCCGCGCGGACCGCGGAACTTATGACCGGACAGGGACAGCATGTCGATGCCCATCTCCTGCACGTCAATGTGCATATGGCCGACAGCCTGCACCGCATCGGTGTGGAACTTTGCACCGACGGAATGTGCCAGCTCAGCAATCTGCTTGATGGGCTGGATGGTGCCGATCTCATTGTTGGCCGCCATAACGGAAACCAGTGCAGTGTCCTCGGACAGCTCTGCTTTCAGCTGCTCAAGATCTACACGGCCTTCCTTATCCACATTCAGATAGGTAACGCGGTAGCCCTCCTTCTCAAGCGCCTCGCAGGTGTAAAGCACTGCATGATGCTCGATCTTGGAGGTGATGATGTGCTTGCGGCCCTTGGAGGACGGACCGTGCATAAAGCCGCGGATCGCAAGGTTGTCCGCCTGCGAGCCGCCGCCGGTGAATACAATCTCACCCGGTGCATAGTCGTTCTTCTCGTTGACCGGCTCTGCCGCGTTCAGGCACTTGCCGACAACGGTACGCGCATCGTTGAGCGCTTCCTTTGCCGCACGGCCGATGCGATACAGAGAGGACGGGTTGCCGTAGTTCTCGGTCAGCCACGGCTTCATAGCGTTGAACGCAGTTTCGGACATCGGGGTCGTCGCCGCGTTATCCGCATATACAAATCTCTTTTCCATAGTATATCTGCCTTTCTTTGTCCAAAAAGGTTGTCTTAAACACAAGCTGAACAGGCGGTTTTCGACGCGCGAAAACCCGAGCAAAATGATAGGTTCAGCGGGTACTACTAATATACACCCGAAACGGGTATTTTAGCAAGTGAAAAACTGACGAAACAGCACGCGTATCCTGCTGTATTTTGCATTAGTTTGTGCATTTTGTGTAGTTTTATAAGGAGGTTAGCTGTGTTTTACCGGTGCGTGTGCGTATCGAGGCGCTTTTTCAGCCGTTCGAGCACCTCGGTATAACGCTCGGAGCGGGCGGTCGGGTTGCCGCGCAGCAGGCTTTTGCGGGTGCGGCCGAGTGCGGCTGCCCGCTCGTCAAAGCGGCGCTGCAGCTCGTCGAGCTTAGTCTGCAGCTGCTCGCGTGCAGCTTCGGTCTGCGCCCTGCGCTCGTCGGAGCGCATCTCATGCACGGCGGCAAGCTGTTCCTTCGCATCGTCCATTTTCTCGGAGAGCTGCGCTTTCGCGTCGGCAAGCTGCTCCCTGGCATCGTCCACACGCTCGGCAAGCTGTGCCTTCGCCTCGCCCACCTTCTCAGTGAATTCGCCGTGCGCTTCCTCTACACGGTAGGACAGGTTGGTCAGACCGACAAGCGCAGTCTCGGACAGCTGCTGTCGCAGCTCGGCTCCCTGCTCGCGCAGACGGTCGAGTTCCTCGAGCACCTTGGCAAGATCGAGTGCGCTGCGTACGGATACGATCACATCGCTGATAAATGCCGCCGAAAACAGAACGTCGATCACAATCAACCCGATAAACGGCAGACCGAGCACCAGCTTTTCAATCGGCGGATGAATGACGCTCGTCAGGATCAGGCCGAGAAAGCCCCAGCACAGTGACGAGCGCAGGCAGACATAGCCTGAAACTGGAATCTCTGCTTGGAGTAATCCCAGTATTTTACCTTGAATATCTTTTCCATCACCACGCCGACGATGTATTCAAACACGGTCGCCGCGATCATGCTCGCCAGATACAGCCACACCGGATGCTGCTTTAACGGCAGAGAAACATGCAGCAGGATCACGGCGCCGAAGCCGTAAATCGGCAGCATGGGGCCGCGCAGGAAGCCGCGGTTGACCAGTCTGCGCTGTCCTACCGAGACCACGGTGGACTCAAAGCACCAGCCGAGCATACAGTACAGGTAGAAAACCAGCAGCCACTGGGCGGCGGAATAACTGTAATACACGCTCTCACTCCTCACGATTCGGATTTCGTATTTATCTATTTTATCGAATTTTTTGACTTTTTGCAAGGGGAACGATATAATAGAATCATACTATTTTAATAGGAAGGGCAGGAACGCCTAATGCTGAATTTTAATCTGCACACCACGACTGAGATTGTATTTGGTAAAGATATTGAGGAACAGATCGGCCCGCGTCTGAAAGAGCTGGGAGTGCACCGCATTTTAGTGCACTTCGGCGGCTCGAGCGCACGCACGACCGGTCTGCTGGACCGTGTAGAAAAGAGCCTGTTTGCGGCGGGTCTTGCCTTTGTTGAACTGGGCGGTGTATCGCCGAACCCGAAGGTATCGCTTGTCCGCAAGGGCATTGCACTGGCAGAGCGAGAGGGCATCGACTTTGTACTGGCAGTCGGCGGCGGCTCGGTAATCGACTCGGCAAAGGCCATCGCCATGGGCGTTGCCACCAAAACCGATCCGTGGCAGTTTGCATCCACCGGCACAAAGCCGGATACCACGCTGCCGGTCGGCACTGTGCTGACGCTGGCAGCCTCTGGCTCGGAAAGCAGCAACTCCTGCGTACTCACCAACGAGGAGACCAAGGAGAAGCGCGGTATCACGAGCGAGACCAACCGTCCGCTCATCAGCTTCCTTGATCCGGAGAACACCTATACCGTGTCCAAATTCCAGACCGGCTGCGGCATTGTGGACATCATGATGCACACGCTCGAGCGTTACCTCACGCCGGAAGGCGGCGAAAGCGACATTACCGACCGCATTGCCGAGGGTCTGCTCATTGCCGTGCGCGATGCCGGCCGCCGGGCAATCGCTAATCCGCGCGACTACGAAGCCCGCGCTTCCCTGATGTGGGCGGGCAGCGTTTCACATAACGATTACACCGGCTGCGGCCGCAAGCGCCTGTTCCCGGTGCATAAGCTCGAGCATGAGCTGTCCGCGTTCCGCGATGAGATTGCACACGGTGCCGGTCTGTCCGTGCTGTTCCCTGCCTGGGCGCTGTACGAAATGAAGAACGATTTTCCGCGCTTTGCTCAGCTGGCGAACCGCGTATTTGGCGTGGAGATGGATTTCCATCATCCCGAGCGCACCGCGCGCGAAGGCATCCTGACCATGAAGCGCTTCTTTGAGGAGATCGGCATGCCGACGCATCTGACGCAGCTGGGCATCAAGCCGGAAAATTACGCACAGCTGGCAGCGAATACCGTCCGCACGGTCAAGGGTCCGGTCAAGAGCTATTCCGCACTTGATGAACAGGCTATCATCGAGATTTATAAGCTGGCGGAGTAAAACCGCCTGTGACAAAGGCAGCGCAATAAGCGTAACAGCTGCGAAGGGAAGGCTGTGCAGCAGCCGCCCCCTGTATCTCATCGCTATCGAGAACAAATGAAAGCAGGGATTTTATGCAAATTGTAGATACCGGCGTACTGACCCCATCCTTCATGGACTTCTCACTGCCGTCCGAATTTGCGAAAAGCGCGCTGTATTACTGCCCGCAGTTCGGTCAGTTCATCTGTAACAGAGATTACCGGATCGAACGAAACAGCATTGACCAATACCTGCTGATCTACATCAACAGCGGTTCGCTCTGCATCCGCACAGACGGTATGACCGCTGAGGCGCATGAGGGCGAAATAGCGCTGTTCGACTGCCGCAAGCCGCACTGCTACTGGTGTCCGGACAAGGTTGACTTCTACTGGTTTCACTTCAACGGTGCAAGCAGCAAGCAGTACACCGAATATCTGACCGAGCGCTTTGGCCTTGTGCACGAAAAGCAGCCGATGCTGTCGCTCAAGGACCAGTTCCGCACGGTTGTGCACTCGGCGCAGTACGGCATGAGCACGCAGTTTGCCTCCATGAACGAGCACCAGATTTCCATTGCCGTCCACAGCATTCTGGGCGGTCTGGCATCGCAGACCGTGCGAACCACCGTCATCAGCGAGCTGCTTGCACCGGCACTGGCGTACATTCACGGTCATTTTGCCGATGACATTTCGCTGAACGACCTTGCCGAGATGTGCGGCATCAGCAAATCCCACTTTATCCGCAGCTTCAAGCGATACGTCGGCTGTACGCCGCATGAGTATCTGCTGCAGTACCGTCTGCGTCAGTCCAAGCGTCTGCTGCTGTCCAGTGACCTGACCGTTGAGCAGATTGCCGAGGACTGCGGCTTCAACAGTGCGTCGCACTTTGCGCGGGCATTCCGGCAGGAAACGGATATTTCACCAACGGCGTTCCGGGCAATTTCCTTCTAAACGCACAAAAAAGACAGACCGCAAAACGGTCTGTCTTTTCTTCTTGTAAATCGTAATTCCGGCTGTCCGCAATGTGCTTCGTGCGGTAGCACGCATTCAATCGAATTTGCGAAGCAAATTCATAAAAAGGCGGGGCGTGTACGCGCAGCGCGACCGAGAAGTCGCGCAAGGATAGCGCCTGCCTTTTTATACAAGGGACGAAAAAATGTGTCCGCAGGACGCGGTTTTTCGTCGAAATTCGATTGAAACCGTGATTTCAATCGAGGCGAAGCCTTTAGCCGCCCAGACCCAGAGGAGAGAACAGCACATAAATGCCAACCAGCAGGATGAACGTAACTGCAATGACCGGCTTGCGGTACTTCCACGGGGTCATATCAACAACCTCAAGATCAGGCAGTACATAGGCTTCCTTGCGCGGTGCAGCCTTGGTCAGAATCGCCATCAGGATCAGGTCAATTACGAATGCGCCTACTTCAAAGTACAGGAAGTGGAACGGCAGAAGGTTCATCATCAGGCCATAGCATACGATATGGACAATGATGGCAGCCTTCGGTGCAAAGCTCGGCATGCGCGGAGCCAGAATACCCATAACAACAATGGCCAGAACCGGAACGCCGTAGTAGCCCCACATCTGATTGAGGAAGGTGCTGATGCCGGCCAGCAGATACAGCAGGAACGGTGCGATAATAGATGAACTGGATAACGCCGGGCGCTACCAGAAAGATCGGGCAGAATACGCAGGTAAGACCGGTCAGCAGAGAGCCCTTCTGTGCTTCCTTCAGGTTCTTAGCGCCGAGTACGCGCTGCATGATGGACTGGTTGGTGCACCAGTAAGAGATGTGGTTGATACCACAGCCAAGTACGATCATCGGCCACGGAATGTACGGCGGCTGTGCGTCAGCAGGCTGGATCGCATTCAGGTGCTCCGGAGAGGATGTAGCGAAAATGCGGATGCCTTCTGCGATGCTGCCGTCGCCCAGTGCGATAAATGCCAGAACCGGGATCAGGATGACCGCGCCGATGATAAAGATGATGCCGTTCAGAGAGTCCGATACGGCTACGGCCTTCAGGCCGCCGAAGATTGCATAGATACCGCCGATTATGCCGAGTGCAACGCACATTACGGTGGTTGCCATGAAACGGTTGCCGCCCATCAGTGCGGTAATGCCGAAGATACGCTCCATCGCTACCGAGCCTGCGTACAGCACCAGCGGCAGCATGGTTACAATATAAGCGACAAGGAAAATGAACGATACAATGACGCGGGTTGCGCGGTCAAAGCGGCTTTCCAGAAATTCCGGGATAGTGGAAATGCCGAGCTTGAAATACTTCTGGATGAAGAACAGTGCCATCAGCGTCAATGCGATCGGGCACATGGTCTCCCATCCCATTGCAGTCATGCCGGCTGCATAGCCCTGACCGTTGCGGCCTACCAGCTGCTCCGCAGAAAGGTTGGTCATCATCAGAGAACCAAAGATAACCAGACCGCTCAGGCTTCGGCCTCCAAGGAAGTAACCGTCTTTGCTGGTCTCGTCCGTTCCCTTGGTTTTAGCCAGCTTACGAATGCCACCGCTACGGTGACAAGCACAAATGAACCCAGTGTAAATACCATTTTCTTGAAACCCCTCTTGTTTGCTGTGTAAATACGCTGCCATGGGTGTTTGCAGCAGCGTGTCCCTCTTTTTCTCTGCAGCCTGCAGGATAATCTGTACAGAATTGCTAATTTTGTCTATCTCATCCAACTTCATTCCATAGCAATGCCCCCTGATCCCGCTTGGGCAGGAGCAGGGGGCACCACCATATAGAGAAATAGAATGAGAGAAAGGATCTTTGAAATTTGCGTTTATCCATTACGGATTGGCAGAACGTTGGAGCGTTTTCCTGCCGATCCGGAGAGAGTATCTTGCGCATGAACATTATCGCACAATCTGCGTTTGTGCGAAATGCAGTTTTCTTAGTGGAGCTGCGTCTTCAGGGTATCCAGGCGCTCCTGCGCGTTGTCCGGGGTAACTACGTCAGAACCGGAGTCAACGAACTCGTCAACGGTCTCGCCGTCCAGAACCTGAACCATGGTCTCAACAGCCTTGTAGCCCATCTCGTAAGCCATCTGGGCGACAGACATCGTCATCTGGCCGGCAGGATTGCTTCACAAGCAGCGCGGTCACCATTGAAGCCGAGGAAGATGGTGTTCTTGTATGCGTCATGGCCCTGCGCTGCACGGGCTGCTGCCATAGCCATATCGTCGTTGTTTGCGCAAATGATTGCGATGCCTTCCGGATGTGTCTGCATGATAGCTTCCATAGCGGTGGTAGCGCGGTCAGCAGTTGCGTCTGCGTACTGTACTTCGTCGCTCAGGAAGGTACCGCCTGCTTCTTCAACGCCAGCCTTGTAGCCGTTCATGCGAGCGGTGTTGGTCTGGTCGCCCTGTACGCCTGCGATCTCAATGCACTTGATATCGGTCCAGCCGGCAGCCTTGGCAGCCTCTACAGCAGCCTCGCCGCCCTTCTTGGCAGCAGCTTCGTTGCCGGTACCTACGAAGGACTTAACCTCCGGTGCCGTGAAGTTGGTGTCGATAGCAACAATCGGCAGCTTGGTGCCGCTGACGAGCTGCGCCGCGGTATCCGACTGCAGCGGAGAGATAATAACGCCGTCATAGCTGCCGGAGCTGAGGTCGGTCTCGATCATGTTCTGCATTTCATCGAACGCGGTCTCAGAGCTTGGACCCTTAACCTCTACCGTAACCTTGTCCGAATGCTCGGAAGCATAGTCCTCAGCGCCCGACTTTACATACTGCCAGTACTCGGCAGCCAGGGTCTTCAGAATAACGCTGACCTTGTAGCTGCCGCCGGAAGCGGATGCGCCACCGTCATTACTGCTGTCATCGGTCGAGGCAGAATTGCCGCCGCATGCGGTCATCGACAATGCCATCGCGCCTGCCAGCAACATCGCTAACACTCTCTTCTTGTTCATAATTTTTCTCCTTTCTTTTTCCGGGCCCTGCTCTCTCAGCGCCCTTTTACGCTTGTGTATTTCGCACTTGCGTGTACTCCTTATCAGCAGTCCCTCTTGATTTTCTGTTGGAGCGGAAATTCAAGAGGGACCGGATAACAAAATAATGAAAACGGGAATGGTGTAGATGCGATTGTAAAATGGGTATTGCGATTACTACTTAATTAGAAACCCGCCTTGCGGAGGTTCTCACGACCGATGGTCGCCTTTTCGAGCGGTACGTCGAAGGACTTTACCGGGAACAGATCCTGCTCTACGACGCACCAGCCGTCGTAGCCGCACTCGTCGAGTGCCTTATGCATTGCAGTGAAGTCGATGCTGCCCTTGCCCGGCTCAACCATGATATCCTCGGTTACAGCTTGGCAAAAGACCACTTGTTTTCGTCCATCTTTGCCTTGACTGCCAGATCGCAGTCCTTGAAATGGATGTACGGGATACGCTTCGCCCACTTCTTGTAGAAGGAAATCGGCTCGCCGCCGCCGTACACATGGTGGCCGGTGTCGAAGCACAGATCTACATTGGTGTCGTTCAGGAAGCGCTCGATCTGCTCCTCAGTCTGAACGTGGCTGTCAACATGCGGGTGGAACAGACCGATAAAGCCGTTCGCTGCGCAGCGGTCCGCGCACTTCTGCACGTTTTTGCAGTAGGTTGCCCACTCCTCGTTGGTCAGCTCCGGATTCATCTCCAGCTCGCCGGTAGCGAGGTTGGTGTACATCGGAGGCAGCAGAACGATATACTTCGCGCTCGGGAAAGCCTTCAGCAGCTTGGAGATATCGTCGATGTCCTTGAGCATGCCTTCAACAGCCGCGTCATCAAGGAAGTTGCCGCCCTCGGTAGCGCCTACGAGGGTCAGGCCGCGCGCGTCCATTGCGTTCTTGAGCACCTTGGGATCGTCGTTCGGCATATAGCCCCACGGACCAATCTCGCAGCCCTCATAGCCGGCGACCTCATTTCGTCCAGACAGCGCCACCACTGGGGCTGCTTTGCATTGTTCGGATCACTTGCCGGGAACCATACACCCCAGGAGTCCGGTGCAATACCAATCTTGATAGCCATAATTTTATCCTCCCTGTCAAATTATTCAGGAAACTGTCAGCCTTTCCGGCCTCGGCGGAATCACTCCCGCCGGAGACCGTTTCGGCATTATGTTTTAATTGATGTAAACGGGCAACTTACTTAACGTCAACCCACTCGCGAGTCTTGGAGGACTCGATAACAGCAGCTACGGTGCGGTCGATCTTGTAGCCGAACTCGAAGTCGGTTACATAGTCAGCGCCATTGGTGATAGCGTCGAACAGAGCGTGAACCTCGAGGATCTTCATGTCGTTGTAAGCGATGGAGATACCGCCTGCCGGCTGGAATGCGGAGTAACCCTTCATCAGCGGGTTGAGCAGTACGGTGCGGAAGCCGCGGTCGCGCTCGTTGTCAGACTGGAAGTAAACCTGAACTTCGCCCATGCGCTCCAGATCGTAGCGAACAGAACCCTTGGTACCCTGAATCTCGTAGGTCAGGTAGTTCTTGCGGCCGGTAGCAACACGAGAGCAAGCAATCTGGCCGATAGCGCCGTTAGCGTACTCAGCCATGAAGGTCATGATGTCCTCGTTCTCAACATCAACCATCTCGGTGGAGCCTGCGGACTTCGGACGCTTCGGGAATACGGTGGTAGCAACTGCGTTTACCTTGGTGATGTCGCCCATGATGAACTGAGAGATGGACAGCAGGTGGGAACCGAGGTCGCCCAGAGCACCGCAGCCAGCCAGCTTGTTGATGTGGCGCCAGGTGATCGGGAGGGACTCGTCGAGCAGCTGGTCCTGATCGTAGGTGCCGGTAAAGCGCATGATCTTGCCGAGAGCGCCGGACTGAACCAATTCACGAACGTAAGCGTTTGCCGGGTTCTGGGTGTTGTTGAAGCCAACGTAGTTGACTACGCCCTTCTTGGCAGCCAGCTCAGCCAGCTCTCTGGACTCCTCAGCGGAGATGGACAGCGGCTTCTCGCAGTATACGTTCTTGCCGTTCTCCAGGGCAGCCTTAGCAACTACATAGTGAAAAGCGTTCGGGGTAGCGATATCAACCAGGTCTACGTTCGGGTCGGTAACTACATCGTGCCAATCGGTGGAGATGCGCTTGAAGCCGATCTTCTTCTGAGCGGACTTTGCAGCCTCTTCGTTAGCGTCAGCTACGATCTCGAAGGATGCGGTGCCGTAGTCAGGGCCAAACAGCATCTCAGCGTCAGCCAGTGCAGAGGAATGAGCCTTGCCCATCCAGCCGGAACCTACCAGACCAATACGGATTTCTTTCATGATAATTTCCTCCTTGACATTTAAGTCTTAGACATACTCTTTTCACGATTTACCAGAAGTTTTTGTTTTGTTTTAACTTTCGGTGTTTTCGTTTGTTTGACTATATTATAGCCGCGAATGGGTTATGTCACAATGCACTGCGTAACTCTGTTCTATACAAAAATTACTCTTTTATTTCCCCTCTTGTACAGCTTGCACAGAGCCGGATGTGTGCGTTTGCACACCTTGAACGAATACCGATTTAGCGTAGAAAAGTCTTTCAAAATAAGAATATTTTCACATTTATCCTGTTCCCGCACCAGAGGAAATATAAAAAAGAGGTGCACCGAAGTGCACCTCTGAGGCTGAAACAGTATGCGGTTTTACTTTGCCTTTACCGCGCCGTCCTTGATGAGATCCCAGTTCTTCTTGAGATAATCATAGCCGGAGTAAATGGTAACCAGCGTTACCACCCAGCCGACGATGGTCAGCAGCAGCGGCATACCATCCGCATGAGGGATGAACATAACAGCGGTAACACCATCGCCGTCCGCGAAAGCGATACCGTTTGCCAGCGCACCCATGATGATATAATACAGATAAATGACGATGATGCCGCCAATCTGCACACAGGTCTTGACCTTGCCCGTCCACGTTGCGGCCATAACAACGCCCTTATTGGCTGCAACCACGCGCAGAGACGTGATGATCAGCTCACGCGCGAGGATAACGCAGACCATCCAGCCTGCCATCGCCTTCTGCTCTACGAACAGGATGAGCGCGGACGCTACGAGCAGCTTATCGGCCAGCGGATCGACAAATTTGCCGAAATCCGTCACCTGATTGTACTTTCGCGCCACATAGCCGTCCAGAAAATCCGTGAACGATGCCACGCAGAACAGCACGAGCGCGATGACCGTGCTGGTCGGGAACGCGGCGAGATACCGGGTCTCATCGATGATCAGCATGGGCTGCGCCGCAAAATAGATGAAAAACGGAATCATCGCAATGCGGGTCAGCGTGATTTTATTTGCGGTTGTCATAGGAAATTATGCCTCCTTCTGACGGACACCGAGTAGGTCGGGTCCAAGGCTTTCGGTGATGAGAACGGACACAAACTCGCCTTCCGCCGGTTCGTTATCCGCCGCGTCAAAGTAGACGTGGCCGTCTACCTCGACCGAATCCGCGTAGGTACGGCCATACCACAGGCCCTGCTCCTCGTCAAAGCCCTCGCAGAGCACCTGCATGACCTCACCGTGGCGGGAGGTATTGTAGTCGTCGAGCACACCGGACTGCAGCTCTTCGACGATCAGACGGCGGTTCTGCTTGGTCTCGTCGTCGATCTGGTCGGGCAGCTCTGCGGCCTCCGTGCCTTCCTCCGGCGAATACTCGAACACACCGACACGCTCAATGCCGACATTCTGCAGGAACTCACACAGCTCGGCAAACTCGTCCTCGGTCTCGCCCGGCAGACCGACGATCAGGCTTGTACGCAGTACAAGACCCGGAATACGCTCGCGCATATCCTCGATCAGCCTGGTAAATTCCGCGCCGTCACCCGGACGGTGCATGGCACGCAGAATGCGCTTAGAGACATGCTGCAGCGGAATATCCAGATACTTTACGATTTTCGGCTCATCCGCAATCACGTCGATCAGCTCGTCCGTAATCTGGTCGGGATAGAGATAGTGCAGACGAATCCAGGTAAAGTCCATCTTGCACAGCTCGCGGAGCAGCTCGGGCAGCAGACGCTTATGCTCGGGCAGGTCCATACCGTACTTGGTGATGTCCTGCGCGATGACGATCAGCTCCTTAACGCCTGCGTCAGAGAGCGCACGCGCTTCCTCGAGCAGCGATGCCATCTCACGGCTGCGGTAACGGCCGCGCAGCTTGGGGATGATACAGTACGCGCAGGTGTTCGAGCAGCCCTCCGCAATCTTAAAGTATGCGGTGTACGAGGGTGTCAGGCGGTCACGGCTGCCGTCGAGTGCAGCAGAGGTCATATCGGCCATGTACGCCGCCTGCTGCCCCTTGAGCGCCGCATTGGCCGCGTCCACGATGTCATCATAGCTGCCCGTTCCGCAGAATACGTCGATCTCGGGCAGCTCAGCGCGCATCTCGTCAGCATAGCGCTGCACCAGACAGCCGGTCACGACCAAGCCCTTCATATTGCCGGTCTGCTTATTCTGGGCGGTCTCCAGAATGGTTTCGATAGCCTCGGTCTTAGCGGCTTCGATGAAGCCGCAGGTGTTGACAACGCCAACGTCTGCTTCGGTCATATCCTCGGTGATCTCCCAGCCTGCGTCCCGCAGCCGGGCCAGCATGTGCTCGCTGTCCACGAGGTTTTTCGCGCAGCCGAGCGAAATAAGTCCTAATTTCGGCATGAGATTCTCCTTCTTGTCCACATTATTATTCTATTTTATTATACCGCACAATTTCGGGTTTGTCACCACTGACTGACGGAAATTTTGGCATAGAAAAAGACGCAGAGCAAACACTCTGCGTCTTTGGAATTGCTTGATTGCAAGCAGTTGGTTCGGTAAGGAAACCTTACTTCAGCTCAACCTTAGCGCCAGCAGCCTCGAGCTTCTCCTTGATCTCGTTAGCCTCAGCCTCCGGAGCAGCCTCCTTGATGGTCTGCGGAGCGGTGTCAACCTTCTCCTTAGCTTCCTTCAGGCCCAGGCCAGTGATCTCGCGAACAGCCTTGATAACGTTGATCTTGGAAGAGCCAGCGTCAACCAGAACTACGTCGAAGTCGGTCTTAGCGTCAGCAGCAGCTGCGCCGTCGCCGCCTGCTACAGCACCTGCAACAGCTACCGGCGTAGCGGATACACCAAATTCTTCCTCGAGAGCCTTTACCAGCTCAGAGAGCTCCATAACCTTGAGCTCTTTTACAGCTCCATAATCTCAGCAACAGTCATGGGATTAAACCTCCAATTTTAGATAATTTTTAAGTTAAAATGTGTTCCTGACCGAATAAATCAGTCAGTGCGGGGAAATTACTCAGCAGCTTCTTCTGCTGCAGCTTCCTTCGGGGCTACCAGTTCAGCAACCTTCATTTCCTCATTGCCCTCTGCCTTCTTAACGATAGCATCGCAAGCAATAGCGAGCTGCATAATGGGGTAGTTGAAGCTGTACAGTACCTGAGCGATAAGGGTTTCCTTGCTCGGCATAGCAGCCAGCTTCTTGACCTCGTCCTCACCGATGGCCTTACCTTCCAGGTAACCAGCCTTCAGGGTGAAGTTCTCGTGGGTCTTAGCAAAGTCAGCCAGGATCTTCGCCGGAGCGACAACGTCGTCGGTGGTGGAGATTGCCAGAGCGGTGGTACCGTGCAGGCACGCATCCAGCTCGTCAAAACCCAGTTCCTTAGCTGCAAAGCGGATCAGAGTGTTCTTGATGACAGCATACTCAACGCCAGCTTCACGGAGCTGCTTGCGGAGCTTGGTATCATCCTCTACGTTGATGCCCTTGTAGTCGACCAGTACACCTGCCGGAGAATTCTTGATCTTCTCTACCAGGGAAGCGACCAGAGCCTTCTTCTCTTCCAGAATCTTTGCGTTCGGCATCATTTTCACCTCCTGTAAAATAAAAGTACCCTCCGGTGCAAAGACACAGGGAGGGTACACAGAAAACATAATCAAATATGATAATAAACATGTCTGTGTTGACCTCGGCGGGCGGCGAATAAATCGCCATTTAAGCCTTGCGGCGCCAGCTGTCTTTGACCAAGCTCATTTAGTATAACGCATATAGAGCAGGTTGTCAACACTTTTTTCAAATTTTTTATTAAATATCATTCCTTCAGGATTAGAGGTGCAGTGCCGGCTTTTGATACCCTCTGTTCCGCGGTATTCTCTGCGATATGACCATTGTTTTCAACTGTAATGGTAAATTCATCACCGCACATAAGCCGTTCAACGGGATCGTCCGATACATATTCCTCCGGAGACGCAGCACTGGCCAGTGAAATAATATGAGATTCAAAGGAATGTTCCCCGATAGTCACCGAAACGCTTTCCTGTTTAACGAATTTGGCATACAGCGATCTGACGTGCTCCTTGAATATCGGATTCACTTCCGCATCCGACTTGAAATATAGGATGATACGGTTTTCTTTATAAGATACCTGCGCATCTGTTAATAGGATATCTGCTAAGCTGAGCATTCCCATATAATTATCCTCTGCACAATATAAATAGAGCGGAGAGCACTATACCCTCCACTCCAATTACTAACTACTGATTACTAATTAAAAATCAGTCGTTGATCGGACCGTCATTCCGCTCATCAATATTAACATACTCGATATTCTTCGCAACAGGCTTATACGCCGGACGGATGATCTTACCGCCGGTGGTAACTTCCTCAAGTCGGTGTGCCATCCAGCCGACGATACGCGCGGTAGCGAACAGCGGCGTATACAGCGACTTGGGCAGTCCGAGCATTTTATAAACAAAGCCGGAGTACATATCGACGTTTGCACACATCGGCTTGTCGCTGCCCTTGATTTCGGCAAAGACACCCGGCGTCAGCTTTTCTACCAGCTCGATCAAATCCATCTCGTCCGAATAGCCGGTCTTTTCCGCCAGCGGACGAGCAGCCTTTTTCAGTGCAACGGCACGCGGATCGCTCAAGGTGTAAATTGCATGACCCATGCCGTAGATCAGGCCGGAGCCGTCGCCTGCTTCCTTATTCAGAATCTTGCGCAGATAATTGCCGACCTCGGTCTCGTCCTTCCAGTTGTGGATATTCTCCTTCATCTCCTCAAACTGCTTGACGACGCGCAGGTTTGCACCGCCGTGGCGCGGGCCCTTCAGCGAGGAAACCGCAGCCGCGATCGCCGAATAGGTATCCGTACCGGACGAAGAAGTAACACGCACGGTGAAAGACGAGTTGTTACCGCCGCCATGCTCGGCGTGCAGGATCAGACAGCGGTCGAGCAGCTTAGCCTCGTCATCGTTGAATTCGCCGGTCGGACGGATGAGGTGCAGAATATTCTCTGCAGTCGAACGGTTCGGATCCGGCACATGCAGGAACATGGAATCATTATCAAAGTAGCGGCGTTTTGCCTGATACGCATGCGAAATGATAACCGGGAACTTGGCCATCAGGCTGATACCCTGACGCATAATGTTCTCGACCGTGGTTTCATCCGGGTTCGCATCATAGGAATACAGTGCCAGCGTTGCGCTTGCCAGCTTGTTCATGATGTCGCGGCTCGGTGCACGCATGATCATATCCTCGGTGAAGTTGTCCGGCAGGGCACGCTCCAGACCGATGGTGTGCTGAAATTCCGCCAGCTGACGGCGGCTCGGCAGCTTGCCGCACATAAGCAGATAACCGATCTCCTCAAAGCCGAAGCGGTTTTCTTGCTCCAGACCGTGAATCAGATCGTATACATTATATCCGCGATAGGTCAGGCGGCCTTCGATCGGCTCGCGCTCGCCCTCGTTCAGAATATAGCCGTGTACGTTGCCCAGATGCGATGCGCCGACCAGAACACCGGTACCGTCCGCGTTACGCAAGCCGCGCTTGATGCGGTAACGCGTAAACAGATCAGGTGGGAGCTGGTTGTGCATACAAAAGCTCTCACTCAGTTCATGCAAAAGTTCTTCCTTTACATAATCAGGCTGAATCGTCATTCCGCCTTCTCCTTTCCGTCCCAATAAATCAGATAATGAATATATTGTACCGCAATCCTGCAAAAATGTCAATCAACGACACTTGTATAAACCGACAAAAACCGCTTTTTCGCAGGTTTTCCGCTTGTTCATCCTGATATCACGCAAGATTTTTATTTGCGGCGTGCAAAGATTTTATCAATTTGAAGTGAAAAAGTCGACTGCAGTGTTGCCTTAGCACCGGTTGACCGATACACGCGTGCTGCGTCAGCAAGATGCTCTGCCAGTGCGGAAACACGCAAAAAGTCCTCTATCCACACACGAACAGAGGACTTTCTCTATCAAATAGTCAGGATTTGCGATTTAATTGCGGCTCCACTGCGTGCCCTGACGGGTATCCTTAATGGTAACGCCCATATCAGCCAGCACACCGCGGATACGGTCTGCCTCAGCGAAGTTCTTCTCCTTCTTAGCTGCGGCGCGCTGCGCGATCAGCTCCTCAATCTTCTCTGCGTCCGGATCAACCGCATCGTCGCGGTTCTGCACCAGATTGAGCACACCGGTCAGCTCCATGAACAGGTCATGCGCTGCGGTCAGGAATGCCTTGGTGGCATCCTGATGAGAGCCGTTGTACGCGTTGATCTCGCGGGTCAGCTCGAAGATGGCGGACAGTGCGTCTGCGGTGTTCAGGTCGTCGTCCATTGCGTCGATGAACTTCTGCTTGTAACCCTTCAGAGCCTCCAGCTTCTCGGCCTCCTCGGCAGTCATGGTGTCGCCGGATGCCTTTTCGATGCGGAACTCCATATTATTGCGGGCCTCGTACAGACGGGCAAGGGAGGCCTTGTTCATCTCAAGCGACTCAGCGGAGTAGTTAAGCGGAGTGCGGTAGTGCGCGCTCAGCATGAACATGCGGATGGTCTCATAGCCGAACTGCTTTGCTGCGTCGCGGACCATGAAGAAGTTGCCCTTGGACTTGGACATTTTCTCATTGTCAATGGTCAGGAAGCCGTTGTGCAGCCAATAATGCGCAAAGGTGCAGCCGTTTGCACACTCGGACTGTGCGATCTCGTTCTCGTGATGCGGGAAAATCAGATCAAGACCGCCGGAATGGATGTCGATGGTCTTGCCGAGGTACTTGTTCGCCATAGCCGAGCACTCAATATGCCAGCCCGGACGGCCCTTGCTGCCCCACGGCGTATCCCAAGCCGGCTCACCCGGCTTTGCAGCCTTCCAGACCGCGAAGTCCATCGGATCTTCCTTTACCTCGCCGACCGAGATGCGGGCACCGGCCTGCAGCTCCTCCATCGGCTGGTGGCACAGCTTGCCATACTCAGGGAAGGACTTGGTGCGGAAGTATACGTCGCCGTTCTCAGCAACGTAAGCGTGACCGTTCTCGATCAGGCGCTCAACAATATCAATAATAGCGTCCATGGTCTCGGTCGCACGCGGGTGCACGGTCGCCTTCTTGACGCCCAGACCCTGTGCATCAACGAAATATTCCTTAATATAACGCTCAGCGATGGTGTTGAAGTCCACGCCTTCCTCGTTCGCCTTGTTGATTACCTTGTCGTCAATGTCGGTGAAGTTCTGAACGAACTCAACCTTGTAGCCGCGGTACTCGAAGTAACGGCGCAGCAGATCGAAAATGATGAACGGACGTGCGTTGCCGACATGGAAATAGTTGTATACCGTCGGACCGCAGGAATACATCTTTACCTCGCCCGGCGTGATCGGAACGAATTCCTCCTTCTGACGGGTCAGCGTGTTGTAGAGTTTCATGATTTTTATCTCCTTTTGATGGTTTTCAGGAAAGCTATGCGGAGTTTCGGGAATAAAAAAGCCTCCCAGGGGATATTCTTCCCTCGGGAGGCGTGCAAACGCGGTTCCACTCCGATTTTTCGCTCGTGCAGTGCGGTAACGGGCACTTCCCGCAAGGCGTTTGACCCTGTTGCTCGGCAGGCGCACTTCACCGTTTCCCGCGCAAAGCCCTTTCAGCCGAGGAGCCTCTCTCTTTCGCGCAAGGCGATCCGGTTACTTTTCCTGCGTCATCGCATAAATAACGATTATAATGATTTTATTATAACCATTTTATGAGGAGAAGTCAAGCCGACCGGTGCAGGCCACAGCTTTCCGCAAAATTAAATACACCGCAGAGAGCACCATCTTGACGAACAGCGCTTTCCGCGGTATACTATGGATATACAGGGACACTGTCTATGCAGTCAGCCCTTTATCGAATCAAAAGTTTTATGCTAATGACCGTTCGGGGACCAGCCGAGCGGTCATCGCGCTTTTACGAAGAAAATGTACAGTACAAT
This sequence comes from Butyricicoccus sp. OF10-2, assembly GCF_003481925.1. Taxonomy (NCBI): domain Bacteria; kingdom Bacillati; phylum Bacillota; class Clostridia; order Eubacteriales; family Butyricicoccaceae; genus Butyricicoccus; species Butyricicoccus sp. OF10-2. Next base: position 53,868 of record NZ_QUMC01000007.1, read on the forward strand.
GACCGCACAAATAAAAAGCTGAAGTGCTTTCTTCTTCATCTGCGCCCACCTCCTTTCCACCGCAGACCGCGGGGAAAGAAAGGGCTGACCGCCATACAAAAACAGCGTGTATATATCCTTAAACAACAGTATAGCAGATTAAGGCGTATTTTGTCTATGCGCTGTATGACTATAAAAACACCGCAGCGTGCACGATTTTAACAGTTCGTGCACCTGCGGTATATTTTTACACATGATGAAACGCGGTCAGAAAATCATACGCATCGAGCAGATTGCCGATATGAAAATCCATAACCTGTGCATCCATCGGCGAGCACCGGCAGTAATCCTTAAGGTTTTCCGGCGCGGTAAGACCATGTGCCTCCAATCGCTCTATACTCTCCTCTCCGGGCGCCGGATTGGAGTCCATATTGCACAGCGCCGCCAGCTCACCGCACATTTTGGCAAGCAGCTGCTCGCAGCCGCGCAGATAGGCGGCCTCCTGCCGTCGGGCGGCAACACGCACGGCATGCTGCCACAGCGCTACCGGCTGCTTCTCGAAAATACGCAGCTCGGACGCAAGCGAGGTCATTTTCTCTGTCAGCGGCGTCAGATCCGGATAACGATGCTCGAGCACGCGCGACTGCAGCAGCGGCAGAAACATTTTCTGAATCTCATCCATCGTATTGATGATCTTCTGGCGGTTGTTATACGGCCGAATCACCACATTGACGAGCAGCGCCACCACCAGACCGACCAGCGTATCCGTGAAGCGGTGGAAGCCATACACGATTGAATCTCCGCCGGTATACAGGCACACATCCGCAAACACGATACTCGCCAGCGGAATCGCAAAATTCAGCTTGAGACCGATACACAGCGAAATCACACACAGCACGCCGAGCGCCATCCACACGAAAAACGTTGGATTGGGCAGCACGGTAACAAACACACATGCGATCAGATAGCCGAGAAATGTACCCGCTATCTGATTGAGGCTCTCCTTGAGCGAATCCACCCAGGTACGGCTCATCACCGAAATTGCACCGATGGCTGCAAAAATAGGCAGGCTGGAACCCAGCACCATCGCCAGTGCAAGCGCCAGACCGACCGATACCGCAGTCTTGATGGCACGCTGACCTACCCGAAACCGTTTGATAAACTGCAACGTCCTATCCCCTTTACCCCTGAATACCGTATGTTTTTAAGTGTACCACATTCTATCGGTAAAAGCCAACACAATCCTGTCACACAAAGAAAAAGGCTTCCCGGCCATCTGTTCCGGGAAGCCTTTATAAATTCGGTTTGATTACCGCTTACTTAGCAGTGCGCTCTGCCTTGCGAGCCTTAGAGAAAGAACGGCCGTTATCCAGCTCCATCATGCGTGCGCTTACCAGACCATTAAAGAAACCCTTCATCATGATATATACAACTCCTTAAAAGTTAATGACTAAATTACGTTTTTGTGTTTGGATCATTTCCTGATCACAGGTATTATAATACACGATAACCGCCTCTGTTACAAGAGCCATATTTTATGAACCTTTACCAATCGAAGCGCCATCTTTTTGTGCATATTTAACAGTATCCGTTTGCGAAGTGTACAAATCAAGCTATTTCAGCTTGTACGTTTTACATAACAAAGCTGGCAAATCCTCCAAATCGAGCATCCTCCCCTCGAATTTCCCTGCTTTTTGCGAGCAGAATCTGCGTATCACCTTGACTTTTACGGCATTTCCCTATATTATTATATGATAAAAATTTGTTTGCTACAATATAGATATAGCGCGACCCCAAACCGAGCCTGACCCGCTCGGTTTGGGGCTGCTACCTGTTTGGGGAGAGTGATGAGGATTGAATCAAAATCTGGTCGATCTGCAAAACCTGAAAAAAGAATTTGACGGAACGCCTGTGCTGCGCGGCATTTCGCTGTCCATCAAGCGCCGCGAGTTTGTGACCCTACTCGGTCCGTCCGGCTGCGGCAAAACGACCACACTGCGCATCATCGGCGGCTTTGAGCAGCCGGATTCCGGCGATGTATTCTTCGACGGCAAGCGCCTGAACGATGTACCGCCGTATCAGCGCGAGATCAACACCGTATTCCAGCGCTATGCGCTGTTCCCGCACCTGAATGTTGCGGAGAATATCGCATTCGGTCTGCACATCAAAAAGCTGGACCGCGCAGACATCAAGCGCAAAACCGCAGAAATGCTCGAACTGGTTGGTCTGCGCGGCTTTGAAAACCGCGATGTGACCAGTCTTTCCGGCGGTCAGCAGCAGCGTGTTGCCATCGCGCGTGCGCTGGTATGCGAGCCGCGTGTGCTGCTGCTCGACGAGCCGCTCGGTGCCCTCGACCTCAAGCTGCGCAAGGACATGCAAATCGAGCTGAAGCGTATTCAGCAGCGCACCGGCATCACCTTTATCTACGTCACACACGACCAGGAAGAAGCGCTGACGATGAGTGACCGCGTTGTCGTTATGAACCACGGCGTTATCCAACAGGTCGGCAGCCCGACCGATATCTACAACGAGCCGGTCAACGCCTTTGTTGCGGATTTCATTGGTGAATCCAATATCATTGACGGCGTGATGCTCGAGGACTGCAAGGTCGAGTTCTGCGGCCGCACCTTCGAGTGCGTGGACAAGGGCTTCGGCCGGAATACGCCGGTCAATGTCGTTATCCGTCCGGAGGATCTTAAAATCGTTTACGCCGGTGACGGTCTGCTGCAGGGCGTTGTTGAGTCGATCGTATTCAAGGGCGTACACTATGAAATGATGGTGCGTACCCAGTATTTCACCTTTATGGTGCATTCCACCATGGCGGAGTCGGTCGGCAAGACGGTCGGTCTGTCCGTCATTCCGTTTGACATCCACATCATGCACAAGAGTGCGGAGGCGCAAGCGTGAAAAAGTCCTTTGCCTATCCCTACGGCGTATGGCTCGCCGTATTTATTCTTGCCCCGATTCTGATGGTCGTGGTCTACGCGTTCCACAATGCGGACGGCGGCTTTACCCTGCATAATTTCAGCTATCTGCCCGGCTACCTGCCGATTTTCGGACGGTCGTTCTGGCTGGCGTTTCTCTCAACGGTGGTGTGCCTCGTGCTCGGCTACCCGATGGCGTACCTCATGAGCCGCCTGTCCGCCAGCAAACAGAGCCTTTGCATGATGCTCATCATGCTGCCGATGTGGATCAACTTTCTGCTCCGCACCTACGCATGGATGTCCATTCTGGAGAACAACGGCTTCATCAACCAGTTTTTCCGCTCCATCGGACTTATCTCGTTCCTGCAGAGCCATTTCGGCTATTCGCTGGATTATATTCCGCTTATCAACACACAGGGCGCGATCGTGCTCGGCATGGTGTACAACTTTCTGCCGTTCATGGTGCTGCCGATCTATACCGTTCTCATCAAGCTCGACCGCAAGCTGATCGAAGCCGCGCAGGACCTCGCGCGCCGACCCATCTGGTGTTCCGCCGCGTCATCTTCCCGCTGAGCATTCCCGGTGTGATTTCCGGCATTACAATGGTATTTGTGCCGTCTGTCTCCACCTTCGTTATTTCGCAGATGCTCGGCAGCGGCAAGAATCTTCTCGTCGGTGACCTGATCGACCTGCAGTTCATGGGAGGTGCGTACAACCCGCACCTCGGCTCGGCAATCGCGCTCGTCATGATCATCCTCATCTTCATCTGTATGTGGATCATGAACAAGTTCGATGACGGCTCCTCCGAGGAAGGAGGTCTGCTGCTGTGAAAAATTTTCAAAAACTTCTATCTGCTGCTGATTTTCCTGTTCCTGTACGCGCCTATCGTTGTGCTGATGATCTTCTCGTTCAACGATTCCAAGTCGCGCCGCCTGTGGAACGGCTTTACCACCCGCTGGTATGTCGAGCTGTTCCGCGATGCGGATATTCTCCATTCACTGTATGTCACGCTGCTCGTGGCTGTTGCCGCTGCCGCGATTGCAACCGTGCTCGGCACGATTGCCGCCATCGGCATCCACAACATGGGCCGCAGAGCCAAAGCGGCTTACCTGACCGTCAACAACATCCCGATGTCCTCCTCGGATACCATCATGGGCGTGACGTTCATGCTGCTGTTCGCCGCCATAGGTCTGGACAAGGGCTATCTGACGCTCATTCTCGCGCATGTTACATTCTGCACACCGTATGTCGTTCTCAACGTCATGCCCAAGCTGCGCCAGCTGGATAAAAACGCCTATGAAGCCGCACTCGACCTCGGCGCAACGCCGCATCAGGCGCTCCGCAAGGTCATCCTGCCCGAGATTATGCCGGGCATCGTCACGGGTGCTATCATGGCGTTCACCATGTCAATCGACGATTTCGTGGTGTCCTACTTTACCGCCGGCACGACTAGTCAGCCGCTGTCGGTCGTGATCTATTCGATGACCCGCCACCGCATGACACCGAAGATCAACGCCATCTCGACCATTCTGTTTTTGATCGTGCTGGCGCTGCTCATCGTCATCAATGTGCGTCAGTCCCGCGACGAAAAGCGCCGCGAGGCCGCCCGCCGGAAAGGAGCGATGCAGCCGTGAAAAAACGTATGCTTTCCCTGCTGCTGTGCGGCGCGATGTGCGCCGGCCTGCTCTCCGGATGCGGCAATGCGTCCTCAGCAGAGGTGCTCAACGTGTATAACTGGGGTGAGTACATCGACACCGACCTTATCGACCGGTTCGAAGAGGAAACCGGCATCAAGGTTATCTACAACACCTTTGATTCCAACGAAAACCTGTATTCGCGCATCCAGACCACGAGCTACGACGTCATTATCCCGTCCGACTACGCGATTTCGCGCTTTATCAACGAGGATATGCTCCAGCCGCTCAACTACGATCATATTCCGAATATGAAGCTGATTGACGAGAAATACACGCATCTGGACTTCGATCCGGAGCAGAAGTATTCCGTGCCCTATACCTGGGGCGTGGTCGGCATCGTGTACAACACCAAGTACGTTGATAAAGCGGATATCGGCTCATGGGATTTGCTGTGGAACCCCAAATACACCAACCGCACCGCGATGTTCAACAACTCGCGCGACGCGCTCGGCATTGCGCTGATGTACCTCGGCTATTCGCTTAACACCACCGACAAGGACGAGCTGCGCGAGGCGGCTGACCTTATCATCGCCGGAAAACCGGTATATCAGGGCATCTGGATGGACCAGATTCTCGAAAAGCTGCCGAGTGAGGAAATTGTGGCTGCACCGTACTATAACGGCGATGCCGTCACCATGATAGACGAGAATCCCGACCTCGCATTCTACGTTCCGAAGGAGGGTACCAACCTGTTTGTCGATGCCATGTGCATCCCGAAGAACGCGAAGAACGTTTCGGGTGCGGAGAAGTTCATCAACTTCATGTGCTCGACCGAGGCAGCGGTGGCAAACTGGGAGTATGTCGGCTATTCCAGTCCGCAGACTGAGGTCTATAACGAACTGAACGAGGAAATCACCAGCGACTCGCTGTATTTCCCGGATATTACGCAGTATCCGACCGAGGCGTATACCAATCTGCCGACGGAAATCAACCAGTATTACAACGACCTTTGGGTTGATATTTTAACGTGATTTAATATGTTTGCCGTAGGGCGTGACGACCTCGGCACGCCGTGTAAACCATCTGCAACCCGTTACAACGGCGCGCCGAGTCGTCGCGCCCTACAGATTTTGACATCTGCGGCAAAGAAAAAGAACGTATCCGATCGGATACGTTCTTTTTTGCACTTACTTTTGCTCCATCGCTGCCATCGCAATCTTTTCCGGCGTGATGGGAAGTTCATAGAACCGCTTGCCTACGGCATTTCGGATTGCATCCGAAATCGCCGGCAGCGGTGTGTTGATAACAACCTCGCCGATGGATTTTGCGCCGAACGGGCCTTCGCCCTCGTAGCTGTTCTCGAATTCCACGCGGATCTTGCCGATATCCACGCGTGCAGGAATCTTATACTGGAAAAGCGAATTCTCCATCGGATAGCCGCGGTCATCATAGGTAACGCTCTCAGTCAGCGTCATGCCGATGCCCTGCGCAATGCCGCCCTCGGCCTGCACGCGCGTCAGGTTCGGGTTGATGGGCGTACCGCAGTCCACTGCCGCAGCGTAATCCAGCAGGGTTACCTCGCCAGTTTCGGTATCCACCTCGATTTCAGCCGCACCGACCATATACGGCGGAGGCGAAATCTCGGACGAATGCGTAACCGTTGCCTGCAGCTCGATGCTGTTGCCGTTCATGGAAGCCGTCGCAATATCACTCAGGCTAATGGTCTTGCCTGCATTTTCGCCTTCCTCTACGCGGACTTCCCTGCCGTCGAAGCTGACCTGCGCCTTGTCGCAGCCGAGCAGCTTTGCGCCGAGCGCACAGATTTTGCCGCGCAGCTCAAGCGCGCACTTCTCGGTCGCCTTGCCGGTGACGTAGGTCGTGCTCGATGCATACGAGCCGGAATCATACGGCGACCAGTCGGTGTCCGCACTCAGCGTGGTGATGTTGTCAAGCGGACACTCAAGCACCTCTGCCGCAATCTGCGCAAGCGTGGTATCACAGCCGGTGCCCATGTCAGCCGCGCCGATGAGCAGCGTGTAAAAGCCCTCATCGTTGACCTTGAGCGTCGCACTGCCGACATCCATGCTCGTGATGCCCGAGCCCTGCATCGCCATGCCCATGCCGACCGCACGAATCTTGCCGTTTCCCATGTCCCGGCACGGATACTTGTTATCCCAGTCGATCATGTCGTGCACGCGCGCCAGACAGCGGTCGAGCGCACAGCTTGTGTTCATCTGACCGTAGTACGCGGGCATGATCTCGCCCTCATGCGTAATATTCATCTCACGGATTTTGAATGGGTCCATGCCGAGGATGTTCGCCAGCTCGTTTACCGCGCTCTCCACCGCGAACAGGCCCTGCGTCGCGCCGTAGCCGCGGTACGCGCCCGCCGACATGTGATTGGTATACACAACGTCACTCGTAAAGCGGAACGCCTCGGCCTTGCCGTACAGCGGAATCGACTTATGACCGGACAGACCGACCGTTGTCGGGCCGTGCTCACCGTACGCGCCGGTGTTGGACAGCGTGTGCAGGTCGATGCCGCGCACGATGCCGTCCTTGTTTGCGCCCAGACGGACGTGCATTTCCATCTCGTGGCGCGGCGAGGAGGCAATCTGGCTCTCCACGCGGCTGAAGATGATCTTGGACGCTTCTTTGTCATCCAGGTGACAAACGCCGGATACACCGCGCTGACTGCGGTCTGCTTGGCGCCGAAGCCGCCGCCGATACGCGGCTTGGTGACGCGCACCTTGCTTTTCGGAATATGCAGTGCGTTCGCCACAATACGGCGGGTATGGAACACGATCTGGGTCGAGCTGATGATGTGCAGACGGCCGTAGGTGTCGATCTCGCAGTAGGTGCGGAAGGTTTCCATCATCGCCTGCTGACATGCCTGCGTGTGGTACACGCGGTCGATAACAACATCGCAGTCCGCGAGGACCTCGTCAATATCGCCGTTGCCGCACTCGTCATGCGCACACAGGTTGCGCCTGTTGTCCGCGCCGACCGGTGCAAGGCTCTCCCAGTTGTCCTCCGGATGCACGAGCACCGGATTGTCCTTTGCCGTGTGGAAATCGAGCACCGGTTCGAGCACCTCGTACTCCACCTTGACCAGCTTCATCGCCTTATCCACGCATTTTTCGTCCGCACCGGCAAGGATGGCAACCACATCACCGACAAAGCGCACATGACGGTCGATAACAAGGCGGTCATACGGACTGGCCTCCGGATAAGTCTGACCGGCCTGTGTATAGCGGCGGCCGTCCTGATCGACGTCCTCCCAGGTGAAGATGGCCTCCATGCCGGGGACTTTCATCGCGGCGGTCTTGTTGATAGACTTGACGATGGCGTTCGCGTGCGGCGAGCGCAGCAGCTTGACGCACAGGCAGTCGCGCGGCGTTACATCGTCCACATACACCGGCTGACCGGTCACAAGCTGCATTGCATCCTTTTTACGGAGCGGCTGATTGACTACCTTCACTGTGCGTCCTCCTCTCTCTGCTTTTTCCAGTCGAGATAGGCACGGATACCGCGCAGCTGTCCCTCATACCCCGAGCAGCGGCACAGATTGCCTGCCAGATATTCCTTGATCTCCTCATCGGTCGGGTCCTGCTTTTCGCGGAACAGCGCGATCGCGTTCATCATAAAGCCGGGATTGCAGAAGCCGCACTGCTCCGCACCCTGATCCGCGATGAACGCGCCGAATTCGGCGGCTTCGCCCTGCAAGCCCTCCAAGGTCGTGATCGTATGTCCGCTTGCACGCGCTGCCAGCACCGAGCAGGACAGCACCGGCTTTTCGTCCATAAATACGGTGCACAGACCGCAGTTCGCAGTCTCACAGCCGCGCTTGACGCTCAGGCAGCCATGCCCCCGCACAAAGTCGATGAGCAGCGTGTCCGCCGCCACATCGTCTGCTACTTTCTTTCCATTCAATGTCATTGTGATCAGCATATCCGTTCCCCCTTACTCTGCATCGAGCGCGTGTGCCGCGCGGCGCACCAGCACACCCGCGAGGTGTCTGCGATATTCCGCACTGCCGCGCAGACTGCTGCCGGTCTTAATTTCCGCCCGAACAACTTCCGCCATCTGCTCTGCCGTTCTATCCACAGGCTGTGCATAAATCTGTGCGCGTGCCGGACGGGCACCGATGGCGAACCGGTAGCCGTTTTCGTCCTTGACGGACGCACAGGTCAGCACCGGAATATCGGTCTGGCTGATGCGCACAGACTGGTAGTTGAATTTCGCATTTTTCTTGGGCACGATAATGCGCACCAGAATATCGCGGTCCTTGGGTCTTTCGGCGTACTCGGAAAGCGGCACAATGCCGCCCTTGTACAGCTCTACCTGTGCGTCCAGCACGAGGAACATGGTCAGCACATCAGAAAAGCCGAATCGGCTGTACAGGCTGCCGCCGACGGTCGCCAGATTGCGCAGCTGCACGCCGACAATATGGCGCACAGACTCGCGCATCGCACCGTTCGTGTAGGCTGCCAGTCCTTCGTGCAGCTCCAGCGCGCGCAGCGAGGCCATTGCACCGATCCGGAACTCGGTGTCGGTCTCCTCGATGGTGTCCAATCCCAGACCGGACAGGTCGATTGCCGTGCCGACATTCAGCGTCTCCATTTTGAGCCAGATCATGCCGCCGATCACGCGGTTGGACTTTTTCTGGTTGAGCGCATACGCTTCCTCGAGCGACTCGGCTTTTTTGTATTCCCGTATCGTCAACATACGTTATATCCTCTCTCTTTCAGGGGAATGTGTTATCTTTTCAGTATACTACTTTTATTTTACCACAAAATCTGCTATAATGCCGTTGTGAATATCAAAATACAACGGAAAAGAAAAAGTTGTGGGAAAGGAGCCGCTATGCAGCCAAATATCCGCGTGATGCTGTTCGATGAGAACGGCGAACGCTTTTTCGGTGAGGGACCGTGCCGCCTGCTGCATGCCATCGAGCAGACCGGATCGCTTCGCGCTGCCGCGCAGTCCATGCAGATGGCATACACCAAGGCGCTCGGACTCGTCCGTCATGCCGAGCAGGTGCTCGGTTTTGCGCTCACCGAGCGCAAAATCGGCGGCAAAGGCGGCGGCGGCAGCGTACTCACCGATGAAGCAAAGGAGTTTCTCTATCGCTATGAGCAGTATCGTGACGCCTGCAAACAAGCAGGAAAACAGCTCTACCCGCAGTTTTTCCCCGACGAAAAGTGAAATCGGATGTGTGATCATGGCATCCGGACTGGCAAAACGGTTTGGCTCCAACAAGCTGCTCGCCGAATTTGACCGAAAACCACTGCTCTGCCGTGCGTTTGCCGTGACAGAGGGGTTGCACCGCGTGGTCGTTACCCGCTCGACCGAGGTGCAGACATTGTGTGAAGAATGCGGCATTCCTGTCCTGCATCATGCCCTTCCCTTTCGCAGCGACACCGTGCGGCTGGGACTGGAGTACCTGCTGCCGCGGTTTCCGGCCATGTCCGGCTGCGTGTTTCTGCCGGGCGATCAGCCGCTGCTGACGAGGAAAACGCTCTGCGGTATGGTGTCGGCGTTCTGTGCGCAACCGAGGAAACGATCACGGATTTTTCGCCTGTGCGAACCGCAAAGCGGTACGCCGGGCAGTCCCGTGCTGTTCGGCGCAGATTATTTTGAGGAACTGCGTTCTCTTCCCGAGGGCAGGGGCGGCGGCGTAGTTGTCAAACGGCATGCAGAACAGGTTGCGCTGTTTCCCGTAAAGCATCCGGCGGAATTGATGGACGCGGATACGCCGGACGTTCTCGCAAAATTAAAAATGATTTTTCAAAACGATTCATTTTATCAGTAATGCCAACCATTTGATGTGGCGTTACATGGGCGTACCTTGTGCGCCCCTACGGTTACGTTTGTGCAGTCGGTTTACACGGTGCGCCGAGGTCGTCGCACCCTGCAGTATCATTTTACGCCTCTCTCAATCGGAATGGCGAATGGTTGACCGTTACAATCATTTTCCATCCTCAATTCTCCATTCGCAATTAAAAACCCCGGAAAGAACTTCTTTCCGGGGTTTTGCATTATGCTTCGGTTTTCTTATCCTTCGGGAGCACGATATTGAGCAGAATCGCAACAAACGCTGCCGGTACAATACCGGAACCGCCGAAAATCAGCTGAACCGCCTGCGGCGCCTGTGCCAGAATGGTCATATTGGCACCCATGCCGTAGCCGACACCCAGAGCAACCGACACTATGGTCAGGTTGCGCGGCGTCATCTCCTCCTTGGTGATCAGCTGGATACCGCTGATAACAATGGACGAGAACATCATAACAGCCGCACCGCCGAGCACGGACTGCGGCATAATGGACACGATCGCGCCCAGCTTCGGAATCAGGCCGCACAAAATGAGGAAGATTGCGCCGACGGACAGTGCACCGCGGTTGACAACCTTGGTCATGGTAACAAGGCCTACGTTCTGGCTGAACGAGGTGTTCGGCAGTACGCCGAACAGCGCCGCAAACGACGAGCCGATACCGTCGCAGGCTACACCGCCGGACAGCTCCTTGTCGGTTGCCTCACGGCCCATGCCGCCTTCCATAACGCCCGAAATATCGCCGACGGTCTCGACTGCGGTAACAATAAACATAACCAGTACCGGCAGGATGGCACGCAGATCAAACACCGGCTTTACCGGCATCAGCTTCGGGATGGCAAACCAGCTGGCCTGTGCTACCTTGTCCCAGTTGAGTACCCATGCCTTGGTGAATTCTATACCGTCCGCGTCAACTGCGGTGGTCGGCAGAACCAGACCCATGATGATTGCCGCAATGTAGCCTCCAATAATGCCCACAAAAATCGCAGACGAGCCAAGAAAGCCCTTGCAGCCGTGCTTGACGACCAGAATAACCACCAGCACGAACAGCGCCAGCAGCAGATTTTCCATCGAGCCGAAATCCTTCGCAGAGTTGCCGCCGCCGAAGGAATTGATGCCGACCGAGATCAGCGACAGACCGATACTCAGCACGACCGTGCCGGTAACGACCGCCGGAAAGAATTTGCGCAGCGGCTTGAGGAAAAAGCCAAGTACCGTCTCAAACAGGCCGCCGAGAATGGACGCACCCATAATCGCGCCATACGCAATCACACCGCCGCCCATGGTAGCCGCAACGCTGTTGAACACGCCGATAAAGCCCGAACTTGTACCCATGATGATCGGCACCTTGCCGCCGATCGGGCCGATGGAAAACAGCTGCACCAGCGTTACCACGCCGGCCACGAACATCGCGTTCTGCAGAACGCTTACCTGCAGGTCCGCGAACTCGCCGCCTGCAATGCCGCACGCACCCATGATGATGAGCAGCGGCGTCAGATTGCCGACGAACATCGCAAAAACGTGCTGCAGTCCCAGCGGAATCTTGCGCGACAAAGGCATTTTTGCCTCAAAATCGTGCGCTGCGTCCATAGAAATTTTCTCTTGCATACCCACACTCCTTTGTGTTGTCCTGTAAAGTGCCGTGCCATTCATTCCCCTTAGCAAAACACTTTCTGATTTCATGCAAATAAATTATAACAAAAACAAATTCCTATGTAAATGGATTGCGCGGACAGCCGCAGGATTTTGGAGGTATGCGCAAAAATTTACGTTCTGCGACCTGTTTCCTTAACAATTTCCCGAATCCGCGCAAAAGGAAAGGAACAACGCACACAGGCATTGTCCCTTTTCGTATCGTTTCGAATTTCTGATTAACCCAGTCTTTCCTTGCGCTCACGTCCGTCTCTCAGCAGAATGGTCAGTTCCTCGCGGTCTCCTGCTCGGATGGCCTTGCGGTATTCGTCAAGGTGCTTGATGACCTCATCAATCTCCTCCGCGAGCGGCTCTGCGTTGCACAGGAACAGCTCGCTCCACATGGTCTCATTCAGCTTGGCAACACGCGTCAGATCCTTGTAGCTGCCCGCCGAATAGCCGTTGTGCTTGTCCGCCTCCGGACTTTTGATGTACGCCGAGGAAACCACATGCGCCAGCTGCGAGGTAAACGCGATCATGTGATCATGCTGCTGCGCCGTGCAGCGCACGGTCTGACCGAAGCCGAGCGACATGAAGTACGCTTCCAGCTGCTCAAGCACACGCTCGGTGCTGCTCTTTGTCGGCACAAAGATCATGCTCGCACCGTCAAACAGGGTCGACAGGGCAAAATCCAGACCGGAGAACTCACGGCCCGCCATCGGATGGCCTCCGACGTAGTGCACACCGGCGTCGAGCGCCGCCTGCTCCAGACGATCGACCATAAACTGCTTGACGCCGACCATATCCACGATCACGCAGCCCTTTTTCATCTTCGGCATGTTCTCGAGCAGCCAGTCTACCGTTGCCTGCGGGTACAGACCGATGATAACAAGGTCAGCCTCCTTGTACAGCGCTTCGGTCGCAATCGCGTCAATCGAGCCGTCAGCCAGTGCCTGCTCTGCAGTTGCACGCGTGCGGTTCCAGCCCAAAACGCGGCTGAGCGTGCGCGCCTTGATGGTTTTCGCCATCGAGCCGCCCATCAGGCCCAGACCGGCGATGAGTACGGTATCAAACATGAATGGGTTCCCCCTGTCTTTTGTTTTTTATTCAGTTAAAGTTTATAACGGCAGACAGGGTTTGTCAATGAAAAACCGACTGCCTTTGCAGCCGGTTGTCATTTCATCATTTCTTCGGTCTTGGATTGACACTGCAAATCCGGTGCCACAACGGCGTAATCCGGCAGATAACGAACACAAGCAGCGCACCTGCCAGATTGAGGATAAGATCATCCACATCGCACGAGCCCGTTCCGGTGTACACCTGCAGCACTTCCACCGCCGTGATGCTCAGCGTGAGCGACGCCGTGAAAAAGAAAATGCTTCTCTGCCAGCGGAACAGTGCGGGCAGAAATACGCCCATCGGCGCAAACGCAATCAAATTGCCTGCCAGATTGAGTACCACAAGCCGCAGCGAGATATTGCCGTAGCCGTAGGCCAGCAGGTAATTTTTCACCGTGCGGAGCGGCTCCAGATTTACCATATCGAGCGAGGTATGACCAAATCCGCGGCCGAATGCGTTATCGAAAAACAGCACATTCAGCAGCACCCATATGTAGTACAGAAACAGCACCAGCATGTACAGCCGCCGCCGTGTCGGACGCGTATTGTCCGGCACGCCGCAGAACAGCGCAGCACGCAAAAGCACCGCAAAAATCGCTGCAAACATGAATTTCTGCTCGGGTGCAACGGTGATTCCGGGTGCTAACTCATAATAGATGTTGAAGCACAGAAATACCGCTGTCAGCAGTACCGCTATGCCGCGAATTAAATTCTTCAAAAGGAGATTCTCCTTTGTATTGGAATATCATAGGGCGGGAGTACCCGCCCTATGTCAAAATTCTGTTACAGGCTCTCCGCTTCTCTGAGCCACAGCGCGGATACTGCGTCCGACGGCATACGCCAGTCGCCGCGCGGCGAAAGCGTTACGGTGCCGACCTTCGGGCCATCCGGCAGGCAGGAGCGCTTGAACTGCTGCGTAAAGAAGCGGCGCATAAAGGTCGTCAGCCACTTCTTGATGGTCGCGTCATCGTACACGCCCTCGAAGGTCTTGTGTGCGGCACGGAAGATCTTGCGCGGCGGATAGCCGAAACGCAGCATGTAATACAGGAAAAAGTCGTGCAGCTCGTACGGGCCGACCAGATCCTCGGTCTTCTGGCTGATTTCGCCGTCCTTAGGCGGCAGCAGCTCAGGTGATACCGGGGTATCGAGCACATCCTGCAGCACGTCGGACAGCTCCCCGAGGGTGCGATCGGCCTCATAGGCAACAAGGTAGCGCACCAGCGTTTTCGGGATAGAGCCGTTCACGCCGTACATGCTCATGTGGTCGCCGTTGTAGGTCGCCCAGCCGAGCGCCAGCTCGGACAGGTCGCCCGTACCGACAACCATGCCGCCGTTCTTGTTGGCGAGGTTCATCAGCACCAGCGTGCGCATGCGGGCCTGACCGTTTTCAAAGGTAACGGAAAGATCGTCCTTGGACTGACCGATGTCCATGAAATGCTGATCGACCGCCGCCTTGATATCCACGGTCTTGAGCGTAACGCCGTAGGCTTCCGCCAGTTTTTCTGCGTTGCCCTTGGTGCGGGCGGTCGTGCCGAAGCACGGCATCGTGACGGCCAGAATGCCCTTGCGGTCGAGTTCGAGCATATCAAACGCATGTACGAGCACGATGAGCGCGAGTGTGGAATCCAGGCCGCCGGACAGACCGACAACCGCCGTTTTCGCGTGCGTATGGCGCAGACGGGTCGCCAGACCGGTTGCCTGAAGCGTGAGAATCTCCTCGCAGCGTTCATCGCGGAGCGCCTTGTTCGCCGGAACGAACGGCGTGCGCGGGAACGTGCGGTCGGCAAGGTCGTTTTCCACCGGCTCGAGCGAGAACGAGAACACGCTGCCCTCGATAGACTCGAATGTGTTCATGCGCTGACGCTCGTGCGCCAGACGCTGGAGGTCGATATCCGCGTAAATGATGCCCTGCGAGAACATCTTGCTCTCAGCCAGCAGCGCACCGTTCTCCGCGATAAGGTCGTGACCCGCGAAAACAAGGTCCTGCGTGGACTCGCCGAAGCCGGCGTCCGCATACAGGTACGCGCACAGCAGTCGTCCGGACTGCTGACGAACAAGGTCGCGGCGATAGCCCGCCTTGCCGATGATCTCATCCGATGCGGACAGGTTGACGATAATGTGCGCGCCCATCTGCGCCAGCGTAGTAGACGGCGGATTCGGCACCCACAGATCCTCGCAAATCTCCACGCCGAAGGTGAACAGCGGCTGCTCATCGCACTGAAAAATGCTGTCGGTCACAATCGGTACATAGCGCGGCTCACCGGCTGTATCAGTAAGCGTTACGCTCTCGATCGAACCCAACGCATCTGCCGATACGAAATGGCGCTGCTCGTAGAACTCGGAGTAGTTCGGAAGATGGGTTTTCGGCACGAACGCCAGCACGTCACCGGCGTTTACGACAGCAGCCATATTGTACAGCTTACCGCGCACGCGCAGCGGCAGACCGACTACGATGACAGCCGCAAGCTCTGCGGTCTCGCGGCAGACCGTGTTCAGCGCCTCCAGTGCGCCCTCGAGCAGCGTTTCCTGCAGGAACAGGTCGCCGCAGGTATAGCCGGTCAGGCACAGCTCGGGGAATGTGATGAGCTTCGCGCCTTTGGCAGCGGCCTCCTTCGCCAGCTTTACGATCTCAGAGGTATTATATGCACAGTCCGCAGCGTGCAGATCAGGCGTTGCTGCGGCAATTTTGATAAATCCATCTCGCATCGGTGATGCTCCTTCCAGTGGGATAGTCCAGATAGAGTTAGTATACCTCTTTTTGCGCGTTTACGCAAGGGAAATGCCCTCAGAAGAAAACTTGTGCACCCACAAGACTGGGTACGCGAAGCGCGCAAGCGGTATGTTGTTTCCGAGCGAAGAGTTACCGCCTGCGGGCGGCGGGAGTTCGCCGTACCCACGGCGGGGCAAAAGGGTAGACACCTACGGTTTCTACCCTCTTGACTCCCGTTTCCCTTTATTTTTTAATCTGACGCAGACCAGAGACCGGCGACCGCTTCGAAACGGGGAACGGCAGAGGAGCTTTTCTACCGTAGGGGCGCACAGTGTGCGCCCATTTCTCTACCTATACGCAGTGTCAGATACCATTCTGCTACACATATCGGCTACTCCACGCAAGTGCGACATACCCGTGTCGCGCAACTCGTTTATCTGGATATTACGGACGGCACCTGCGAATTGCATTTGTCCATGTTATTCATTCGTACATATGGTGGGCGAAAACGAATCGCAAAACGAAAAAATGGAGAATGAAATGATTTCATTCTCCATTTTCAATGACTTACCGATCGACAACCGGAATCTCGGACTCATCCTTTTCATCCAGATGCTTCAGATAATGCTTTGTCTCTGCCGCGATCACGCCGGAGAGCAGCAGCACAGCGATCAGGTTCGGGATGGCCATGAAGGCATTGAGTACGTCCGCAATGGTCCACACAAGGTCGAGCGCAAGCACGGGGGCACACACAACGACCGCGATAAACAGCACCTTATACGGCAGAATCGCCTTTTTGCCGAGCAGATACTCGGCGGCACGCTCGCCGTAGTACGACCATCCGAGGATGGTGGAGTACGCGAACGTAATGATGCTGACCATCAAAATCAGCGGACCGATATACGGAATCTGTGCGAATGCTGCGGTGGTCATCTGACCGCCGTTTGCCATATTTTCCGCATTGACCGCCGGATTTTTCATCATCGAGGAGACAAGCACCAGACCGGTCATCAGGCATACGACAACCGTCGTCCAGAAGGTGCCGGTCGCGGAAACGAGCGCCTGCCGCACCGGATTGCGCGTCTGCGCCGCGCTGGCAACCAGCGGCGCCGAGCCCATACCGGACTCATTCGAGAACAGGCCGCGTGCCACGCCGTACTGCAGCGCCAGACGGATACCGCCGCCGACCAGTCCGCCGGTCACCGCGCCCGGCTTGAACGCCAGCACGAAAATGGCCTTGAGAGCCGGCAGCAGAAAATCGTAGTTGGCGCATAGAATAACGATGCAGCCGACCACATAGAACAGGGCCATCAGCGGCACCAGTTTTTCGCACACAACTGCGATGGATTCAATGCCGCCAATAATGATAATCGCGGTGATAATGCCGAAAATAATGCCGATTGCGATACGCGGCAGGCTGATGGGAAGGTTGGTCTCCAGTACCTCGGCAATCGCGTTGATCTGCGTGCCGCAGCCGATGCCGAACGAGGCGAGCATAGCGAACAGCGCAAACAGCACCGCCATCACCTTGCCGAACTTCTTCCACTTGAGGCCGCGCTCAAGCGCGTACATCGCACCGCCCATCATGCGGCCGTCCGCGGTCTGCACGCGGTACTTGACCGCGATCAGGCTCTCCGCGTACTTTGTGGCAATGCCGAACACGCCGGTCAGCCAGCACCACAGCACAGCACCCGGTCCGCCGAGATAGATGGCCGTGCCGACACCGATGATGTTGCCCGTGCCGATGGTCGATGCGAGTGCAGTCGTCAGCGCCTGAAACTGACTGACGTCACCCGGCGAATCCGGGTCCTTTGTCACCGACAAGCGAATGCCAGTGAAGGTTTTGCGCTGGATGAAGCCCGTGCGGAACGTCATAAAAATATGCGTACCGCACAGCAGCACCAGCATGGGCAGCCCCCAGATCCAGCTGTCGATTTTGTTCATTAATGCAACAAATACTTCCATGTATCCGATTCCTTCCTCACTTTTCTTCTCTTTCGGACAAGAGAAGGCGCTTACCCGCCATTTTTGTTCGGATAAGCGTCGCAGGCTTATATTATATCGAATTTTCCGGAAATATGCAAGCATATTCGTGCGTATTCGACACTTTTCCGACATTTGACGGGATATTGCGCGTTCTCCTATCGTATGCTATAATCGTATAGAATCAAAAACTATCGAGGTGTTCCCTATGAACTCTGTGAATTATAAACGGCTGGAAAAGAGCCTGACCGACGTCATCCAGGAAGCACAGCTCAAGATTGGCTACGACCACCACCCGATCACGCTGTATTATCCCACGGAATCCGTGGCGCGTCTGCTCGGCACACCGGAGGAGGACGCGGACAACACCGAGCGTGCGCTCGCTTCCCTTTCCGCGCACACCGCCGGCACGCTCGGCGCAATCCAAGTCATCCGCGATGACAAGCGCTTCTGCTTCCACATTTCCGCAGAAGGCACACAGTATGTGCATGAACAGCTGCCGGAACCCGCGTTTCTGCGTGCATTTCTGCAGGTAATGCGCGGTCTGACGGTCAGCTTTGACGATATTCTTGCGGTGTTCCATCAGTTTTCCGACAAGGTGCACTGTGAGAAGCTCGAGGGCAACGAGGAGTTTGACTACCTCGTGTACTTCGAGGACGGCACACCGGACAGCTACCGCTACTGCATCAAGCTGGATGATGACGGTGATGCCGTCTATCACCGCTTTACGCCAGAGGATTATGCGGCGTTTGGCTTCTAAACCTCACGCAGACATGAAAAAGGACGCTCCTTGAGTGTCCTGAGACTGTCGAAAAACTACAGTTTTTCCGACAATCTGTGTTTTGACTTCGCAAAACACGGTCGTCCGAAAGTTCCCATGCGGAAACTTTCTCCCGCTTAAAGTATCAAAACCGAGGTACACGCCCCGGTTTGATATATTTGCTTCGCAAATATTATTTCATGCGCGCTGCCGCGCAGCAGCGTCAGCATCGTGAAAACGGACTTTATTGACAGACAAAGGACGCTCCTTGAGCGTCCTTTCTGTTTTGCGGTTTTACTGAGCGGACTCGGTAGTAGCCGTCTGGGTCTCGTCCGTCGAGGACTGGCTGTCGGTCGCGGACTGGTCTTCGCTCTGCGCGTCCTCAGTCTGCGCATTACCGTCATCATCCGATGTATCGCTGTTCAGAACAGTCTGCACGTCAGCCGGCAGATAGTCCTTGGTGTTATCATAGGTGATCTTGTCGTAAGCATCGGTGGTCTGGATGTCAGCCTCGTCGATCCACTGCTGCATCATCTCGTCGATCGAGCCGGCAGTGCCCTTTTCGGAAGCAACAGCCGCAATGATGGAATCGCGCATGTTCTCGAACTCATCCTGATTCAGCTCGCAGCGCTTGATGATATGGTAGCCGTACTTGCTCTTAACCAGGCCGGAAACTTCGCCTTCCTGCAGCGCCTTGGCAGCGTTGTAGAACTCGTCTACCATCTGACCCTCGGTGAAGGTATAGCCCTTGGCATACTGTGCTTCGCCTGCATCCTCGTTCTTCTCGGTCAGCAGCGCGTCAAAGTCCTCGCCGTTGTTCAGGCGATCCAGAACAGCCTGTGCTTCCTTCTTTGCTTCCTCATCGGTGCGGGTGGTCTCGCCGGTGGACGGATTCGTAGTCAGAATGAGGATGTGCTTTGCAGTGATGTAGTTGTCATCGAAATACTTCTGCAGCTCGTCATCGCTCGGAACACTTACGCCGTTCTCGCCGAAGTAGTAATCCTTCAGCACCTGTGCGCATGCGCTGACATACTGGTAGTTATTGTAGTTGTCCATGTCAAAGCCGATCGAAGCCAGGCGCTGCAGATAAGCGTCCTCGCCGCCGAGCTGCTCCGCATTCTGCTTGTTTGCCGTAACAATGTTCTTCTTCTGGCTGTACGACAGGGACAGGCCCAGCTCATCCATCTTCTGCTTAACGATATGGATCAGAGCGACCTGCTGCTTTGCGGACTCCTTTGCGGCATCGCCGAATGTAGATGCCATATTCTTCTCCGAGAGACCGTACATAGCGTACATCTGCTGATAATTGATGATCTGGCTCATCATATAGCTTGCATACTCATCTGCGTGGATTTCCTCACCGTTGACCGTCATAACGACCGGTGCATCGCTTTTCAGCTCCTGATAATCCACCACAAAGGTGGATGCGCCGTATGCGGTTGCGCTCATAACGACAGCCAGCATAACGACCAGCGCAACGATGCGCTGCACTAACTTGCTCATATTACTATGCTCCCTTTTCTGTATTTTACGAACGCTATCAGTATAACACTATTTCGGAACAGGCACAAGCGAAAACACAGAAACATCACAAATTTCGCTGCCCGCTGGGGACGGCGTACCACGCCGCGGGGGCAAAAGGGTAGACACCTGCGGTTTCTACCCTCTTGACTCCCGTTTCCCTTTGTTTCTTAACCCGGCGCAGACCGGAGACCGGCGACCGCTTCGAGAAGGAGAACGGCAGTCGGGTTACTCTTGCGTATCTTTCGTGAAATATTCGCGGTTCACAGATAGCTACTGCTACACAGGCGGTTTACTCTCCGCAGGCGCGACACGAGGTGAATTGCCCGAAAGGCAAGAGAAGGTCCCCTGGGGGATACCCGTGTCGCGCAACTCATTGGCCTGGCAGCTACAGACAGCACCTGCGAATTTCATCTGATGATAAATGTTATACCGTAGGGTGCGCCGACTCGGCGCACCTTTTCTAACGAAAAAACACCCGTAAAATGCAAAAATGGAGAATGAAAACCATCTGGTCAATTCTCCATTTTCCATTCTCAATTACTGCAAACAAAAAGAGAACCGCTTCCGCGGTTCTCTCAGTCTGTCGAAAAAGCCGCATTCAACTCTTTCGGATTCGTGCGGCAGCACGCATAAAGTAGAATTTGCGCAGCAAATTCATAAATTCCGGGAGCATGTATCTCGGAATTTATACAAGGGAAGAAAAAATGTGCCCGCAGGGCGCGGTTTTTCTTCGGTTTCGCTCGAAAGCATGGTTTCGAGCGAGAGGCTGCTCGGAAAACGATAGTTTTTCGACAGCCTCAGAGAACCGCTTCCGCGGTTCTCTTTGCTCATTTCGCGTCAAACCCTTGACAGATAACCTCAAACAGCTCATTAATACGCTCATAGCGTCCCTTGAGGTACAGCCAGCCGAACAGCGCCTCGAGTGCGGTCGCGTAGGCATACTCTGCCACGGAGGCCGACTTCGGCACGGATTTCGGCTTTGCGTTGCGTCCGTGACGCAGAACGGTCTGCTCGTCTTCATCGAGCATAGGCTGAATGCGCTTTACCGCTTCCGCCTGCGCGGACGCACGAACGAGCTGGATCGTACGGCTGTGCAGGTTTTTCGCGGTCTGAGTGCCGCCGCACGCCAGATGCGTGCGCACGAGTATCTCATAAACAGCGTCGCCCACATGGGCGAGTGCAAGACTCGTCATGCGGGCGATCGCAGCGTCATCCAGCACAGGGTGCAGATGATCGGTCATTACTTGTCCTCAGCAGCCTTTGCTTCAGCGGCCTGCTTTGCAGCCTCAGCCTTAGCCTTGGCAGCAGCAGCCTGCTTAGCCTGCATTTCCTTGAACTTGGCCTTCTCTTCCTCGGTCGGAACCGGCTCGATGCAGCCCTTCGGGCAAACCTTGGTGCACATCTTGCAGTTCTTGCACTTGTCGTAGTCGATCTTGGCAACGCCGTCTACTACGTGAATTGCATCGAACTTACAGGTCTTCTCGCACATCTTACAGCCGATACAGCCGTTGGAGCAAACCTTCATAACTTCCGGGCCCTTGTCCTTGTTCACGCAGTTAACGTGAACCTTCTTGACCTCGGATACCAGGTTAATGATCTTCTTCGGGCAGGTGGAAACACACTTGCCGCAGGCAACACACTTGTCGGTATCAACCTTTGCAACGCCGTCCACGATGTGGATTGCGTCAAACGCACAGGCCTTTACGCAGGAGCCGAGGCCCATGCAGCCAAAGGAGCAAGCCTTCGGGCCGCTTGCTACACGCATTGCAGCGTTACAGTCCTGCAGACCCTCGTAGTTTGCCTTATCCTTTGCGTTGCAGCCGCCGTTGCAGTAAACGTGTGCAACCTGACGGTCGCCGGCAGCAACCTCAACGCCGAGTACCTTGGCGACCTTCTCAGCCGCAGCAGCACCGCCGACCGGGCAGCCGTTTACCGGCGCACGGCCCTCTACGATTGCAGCAGCCAGACCATCACAGCCCGGAAAACCGCAGCCGCCGCAGTTAGCGCCCGGCAGGCACTCGCGTACCAGCGGGATGCGCTCGTCAACCTCTACAGCGAAAACCTTAGCGGCAACGCCGAGCAGGATTGCGAAAACGATACCCATGATGAACAGTACCGCTACCGCATAAATAACATTTTGCATATCCATTTCTTGTGTCCTCCCTTACCAAATCGACAGGCCGGAGAAGCCCATGAAGGACATAGCCAGCAGCGCTGCTGCAACCAGCGAGATCGGGAAGCCTTCAAAGCACTTCGGGCACTTGGAAGTAGCGTCCAGACGCTCACGGATGGAAGCGAACAGCACGATTGCCAGCGTGTAGCCGACACCGGCTGCAACGCCGTATACCAGAGAGCCGATGAAAGAATAGCTGTTGGAAATGTTGGTCTTAGCTGCGCCAAGCACCGCACAGTTGGTGGTGATCAGCGGCAGGAAGATACCGAGCGCAGAGTACAGCGACGGCATAGCCTTCTTCATGAACATCTCGACGAACTGAACCAGCGTTGCAATTACGAGAATGAACGCGATGGTCTGCATATAACCCAGACCCAGGGGTTCGAGAATGAAGTACTGTACAGCCCAGGATGCTGCGGAAGCGATCGCCATAACGAAGATAACCGCCATGCCCATGCCGAGCGCGGTGTCGGTCTTCTTGGATACGCCGAAGAACGAGCAGCAGCCGAGGAACTGAACGAGAATGTAGTTGTTGACCAAGATTGCCGCGATTGCGAGCGACAGGATATCGGTCAAACCCATAGAGGCAGGTAAATTAAACACTTACTTGTCCTCCTTTCGAGCCATGATCTTCTGGATCGCAGCCAGGATGAAGCCCATCATGAGGAAGCCGCCGGCCGGCAGGATCATCATGACCATCGGGTTGGAGTTGAAGAACGGAACTGCGATGCCGTTAACGCCGTTAACGTAACCGGACAGGATGGTGCCTGCGCCGAGCAGCTCACGGAAGAAGCCCATGAGTACCAGAGCGAAGGTGAAGCCTAGGCCCATTACAACACCGTCGAGTGCGGACGGCAGAACCTTGTTCTTGGAAGCATACGCCTCGGCACGGCCGAGGATGATGCAGTTTACTACGATCAGCGGCAGGAACAGACCAAGGGACGATGCCAGCGACGGCAGGAATGCCTGCATGGACAGGTCGATCATGGTTACGAGGTTGCGATGATCGTGATGAATGCTGCGATACGGATCTTATCCGGGATAATTCTGCGCATCGCGGAAATAACGATATTGGAGCAGATGAGAACGACGGTAGCCGCCGCGCCCATGCCGATCGCATTCTGCAGAGAAGTGGTGGTTGCCAGCGTCGGGCAAAGACCGATCGTCTGCATGAAAACCGGGTTATCGAGGATAACGCCCGATTTCAGCTGTTCAGAAAATTTCATAGTGGCTTTTCCTCCTTAACCCAGAGTAGCGACATATGCTGCCGCAGTATTAACGCCGTCGGTTACAGCACGGGAGGTGATGGTAGCGCCGGTGATCGCATTGATCGTGCCGCCGTCCTTGGTCACCTTGAGCTGACCGTCAGCAGTCTGACCTGCAAACTGGGTGATCCAGTTCGGGTCTGCCTGGCTCTTCGCACCGAGGCCCGGGGTCTCAGCGTGAGAGGTTACCTTTGCGCCTGCAACGGTGCCGTCCGCATTGATGCCGACGATCATCGTCAGGTTGCCGCCGAAGCCCTTCGGCTCTACCTGTACGCAGTAGCCGATCTCTTCGCCGTCCTTGGTTGCCTTGTAAACGCCGTCGATCTGAGCAGCGGTACGGCCTGCCGGCAGGGTTACGCCAGCGGCTGCAACGTCCTCAGCGGACAGTGCGGTGCCGAGATCCTCGAAATCAGCGTCCGGGATGATCTCTGCCATTGCTGCGTTGCGGGTTTCGATACCGTTCTGGGTGATCTTATCCGCGGTTACACCGTTGATAACGCCCAGCAGCAGTGCACAGATGAACGTGATGAGGCCCAGTACGACGACAAGCTGTACGATGCCGCCTTCCTTTTTGCTGTTATCCATGATTTACTGCGCCTCCTTCTTAGCCTTGTCAAGCTGATAGCCGAACTTGCGCGGATGGGTCTTCTTGTCGATTGCCCAAACCAGCGTGTTCATGATCAGGATGGAGTAGGATACGCCCTCCGGCAGACCGCCGAAGTAGCGGATGAATACCGTCAGCAGACCGCAGCCAACGCCGAAGATGATCTGGCCCTTCGGGGTAACCGGGCTGGTAACGTAGTCGGTAGCCATGAAGATTGCGCCGAGCATCAGGCCGCCGGACAGTACCTGGCTGAGCATCCACTGTACGCGGGAAACATCGCCGGACAGCGGGAACAGGAAGGTGATGACAGCAACAGTAAGGATGTAAGCTGCCGGAATGTTGATGGTGATAACCTTGCGCCACAGCAGGTAAACGCCGCCTGCCAGCAGAGCCAGCGCGGAGGTCTCGCCGATAACGCCGCCGGTCTGACCGAGCAGCATCTCCAGCAGGCCGGTGTCAGCCGGTACAGCACCGGTCTTGAGGGTAGCCAGCGGAGTTGCGGTGGAAATCGCGTCGGTAACGGTTACGTTGCCGAACAGCGGCAGGTTTGCATGCGGAGCAGTCCAGGTGGTCATGAAACCGGCCCAGGATGCCATCATGAACGCACGGGCACCGAGTGCCGGGTTCATAAAGTTCTTGCCGATGCCGCCGAACAGCATCTTAACAACGATGATGCCGAACAGGGCACCGAAAGCGCTCAGCCACAGCGGAGCTGCAACCGGAATGTTGAATGCGATAAGTACACCCGTAACCAGGCAGGACAGGTCGCCTACGGTGTTCGGGTGATGAACGATTTTGTTGTAAATGGTCTCAAACACAAGGCTTGCCACCATTGCGATAACAACATGGATCAGCGCACGAGCGCCGAAGGTGTAAACTGCAACCGCCAGTGCCGGAACAAGTGCGATGAGCACATCGAGCATAAGGCTCCGGGTGTCATCATCCGCCTTGATATGCGGCGAGGAGGTTACGACTACTTTGCTAAGATCATAAGCCATTTTCGTTTTCCTCCTTACTTGTTCTCTGCGGGCTTTTCAGCCTCTGCCTTTGCAGCAGCCTCCGCCTCGGCCTTTTTCTTCTCAGCCTCAGCCTTGGCGCGCTCTGCAGCACGCTTTGCCTGGATCTTGCCCTTGGTCAGACGGAACTGTGCAACCAGCGGGATACGAGCCGGGCAGACGTAAGCGCAGGAGCCGCACTCGATGCAGTCCATCATGCCGCAGTCAACGGCGTTGTCCAGATCCTCCTGCTTGCCGTATACATTCATGTAGATCGGCAGGAGGTGCATCGGGCAGGCGTTGATGCACTTGCCGCAGCGGATACACTGGGGATCCTTAACGCGCTTATCCTCATTGCCTGCAAAGGCGAGGAATGCGTTGGTGCCCTTGACAACCGGGGCATCCAGAGAGAACTGGGCGTTGCCCATCATCGGGCCACCGGCAAGGAGCTTGTTCGGAGCTTCCTTGAAGCCGCCGCAGGCATCGATCAGCTTTTCGATCGGGGTGCCGATGCGTGCTTCGAGGTTCTTCGGCTCGGCAACAGCGGAACCGGAGATGGTAACGATACGGCGGATGACCGGCATACCGGTGGTGAAGCGGCGGTAAACCGCACCTGCGGTATCTACGTTGAATACCGCGCAGCCGGCGTCTGCCGGCAGCTTGCCGGACGGAACTTCACGGCCGGTGCAGGCATTGATCAGCTGCTTCTCAGCGCCCTGCGGGTACTTGCAGGTCAGCGGATACAGCTTGAGGCGGGAATCGTCCGCGATCAACTCCTCGATCTTGGCGAAGGTATCCTTCTTGTTTTCCTCGATCGCAATGATTGCGGTCTGTACGCCCATGATGTCGGCCAGCATCTTCAGGCCGCCGATGGTCTCTTCCGGACGCTCGAGCAGCAGGCGATGGTCGGACGTGATGTACGGCTCACACTCTGCAGCGTTGATGATGACCGTGTCGCACTTGCCGATACCGGACTGGATCTTGACATGGGTCGGGAAGGTTGCACCGCCATGGCCGACAATACCGGCAGAACGGATGCACTCGATACGCTCCTCATTGCTCATGGAAGCGAAGTCGTAGGGATGCACGGACTCGTGCTTGCGGTCCTCGCCATCATTTTCAATTACGATGGACAGAACCTTGCTGCCGTTCGGATGCAGGCGAGGCTCGATTGCCTTTACCTTGCCGGAAACGGTAGCATGGACAGGAGCGCTGACAAAGCCACCGGCTTCCGCGATAGGCTGTCCCAGGTCCACGGTGTCGCCAACCGAAACGATCGGCTTTGCCGGTGCGCCGATGTGCATGGAAACCGGCAGGATTACCTCATCGGGCAATGCCAGCTTCTCGATCGGCTTGGTGTTTGTCGCGGATTTATAGCCCGGGTCTGCGTGAGTACCCGGGTGTATGCCGCCACGGAACGAATACGCCATTTCTTTCACCTCTCTAATATTTTGCGCAAGAAGAACCGGACGCACGCCCGGCTTCCTCTTCTTCAGAAATTGGCTGGCTATGCGTGGAGCATAGCCTTACAGTATAGATTATACTGGTTTTTGTACAGTATTGGCAAGACCAAAAGCAAAAAAAAATCGAATAAAATACAGGGAAACTTTGTACATCTTGTTAAGTCTATCATTTTTATCCGCTTTTTCTTTGTGAATAACGCTCGGGTTCGGTCAGTTTAGACGGATGCAGGCATTCTCTTTCCGGCTTGCATTTTTCGCAAAACCGGCTGAAATGCGCGCAAAATGCGAAGTTTTGCCCTCTGCCTTTTGTGCACATTTTTCGTATACCGCTATTGACTTTCCCTTTCTCCAGTTATAATATGAATACATGAACATATGAGCAATCGTTCATATATTATTGACTATCACCGACAGGAGGCGATCCGAAATGGCAGACGAACACAAGCATGAGGATACCTTATTAAATGAAGAAGTGCATGAGCACGAACATCACCATCACGAGCACGATGATGACTGCGGCTGCGGCTGCGGTCACCATCACCACCACGATGAGGATGAGGAGCACGAGCACCACCATCATCATGACGATGACTGCGGACTGCGGCTGCGGACACCATCACCACCACGATGAGGACGAGGAGCACGAGCATCACCATCACGAGCACGCCGCCGGCGCGCACAGCGTCAAGCGCGTGTACACGCTGCAGAATGTCGGCTGCGCACACTGCGCGGCAAAAATGGAGCAGCGCATCAGCGAACTCGAGGGCGTGGAGGACTGCGTTCTCGTATTTGAGACCAAGCAGCTGCGCGTAACCGGCGAAAATCCGGATGCGCTCTTGCCTGAAATCCGCAAAATCTGCTCCGGCATTGAGAGTGAAGCCAAGGTCATCGCACCCAAGCCCAAGCACTACGGCAAGGACGGTCAGCGCGTTTACACGCTCGAAAACCTCGGCTGTGCGCACTGTGCCGCGAAAATGCAGCACCAGATCAGCCAGCTCGACGGTATCGATGACTGCGTACTGGTTTATGAGACCAAGCAGCTGCGCGTCAAGGGTGACAATCCTGATGCACTGCTCCCCGAAATCCGCAAAATCTGCTCAAATATCGAGAGTGACGTCAAGGTAATCGCTCCCGAGGAGGAAAAGGAAGAGAGCAGCAGCCATCCGCTTGCCGAAATGCTCATCGGTGCAGCGCTGTTCGTTGCCGGTCTGCTCATTCCGGCCATGGCTGTCAAGCTAGTGCTGCTCATCGCGGCTTACCTGCTGCTCGGCCGCCATGTCCTGCTGACGGCTGTCAAGAACATCGGCCGCGGTCAGGTATTTGACGAAAACTTCCTGATGGCCGTTGCAACCATCGGTGCATGGGCGGTCGGCTCGTTCGACGAGGCAGTCGGCGTTATGCTGTTCTACCGTGTCGGCGAATACTTTGAGGATCGTGCGGTTGACCGTTCGCGCAAGCAGATCATGGATGCGATCGACCTGCGTCCCGAGACGGTAAATCTGGTCAAGGACAACGGCGAAATCGAGGTTATTCCGGCCGAGGACGCACAGGAGGGCGACATTGTTCTGGTGCGCCCGGGCGACCGCGTTCCGCTGGACGGCGAGGTTGTCGAAGGCGAAAGCCGTCTGGATACCTCGGCTGTCACCGGTGAGCCGGTTCCGGTTCGTGTCGCTGCCGGCGACAAGGCAACCTCCGGCTGTGTCAACACCGACGGCGCAATCAAGCTGCGCGTCACCCACATTCTCGCTGAGAGCATGGTACAGCGCATTCTCGACAGCGTGGAGAACGCAGCGGCCCGCAAGCCGAAGATCGACCGCTTTATCACCCGTTTCTCCCGCGTTTACACCCCGGCTGTTGTTGCGATTGCCCTGCTGACCGCCATTATCCCGAGCCTTGTTACCGGCGAGTGCACAAGTGGGTCTACACCGCGATGACCTTCCTTGTAATCTCCTGTCCGTGCGCACTGGTGCTCAGCGTACCGCTGACCTACTTCTCCGGCATCGGCGCAGGCTCCAGACGCGGTATCCTGTTCAAGGGCGGCGCTTCTCTGGAAGCACTGAATAACGTTAAAACCATTGTTATGGATAAGACCGGCACCATCACCAAGGGCAACTTTGTAGTACAGAAGGTCGTTCCGGCGCAGGGCGTTCCGCTCGATGAGAATGAGCTTCTGTGGCTGGCTGCCGCCTGCGAGGGCGCTTCCACCCACCCGATCGCCAAGTCCATCATCAACTCCTACGAGGAGCGCAAAACGTCCGCGGCAAAGGCCGGCGACTTTTCTCTTGTTGCCGTTGGTGCAACGGTTGAGAACATCCGCGAGCAGGCCGGCGAAGGCATTTCCGCCGAGTTGGAAGGCAAAACCATACTCTGCGGCAACGTAAAGCTGATGGAGCGCAATAACATCGACCTTTCCGGCTACCACGGCACCCCGGGCAGCACGGAAGTGCTGCTGGCGATGGACGGTCACTTCCTCGGTCATGTTGACATTGCCGATACCATTAAGGCAGATGCCAAATCCGCAATCAGCCGCATGAAGGCTCAGGGACTCACC
Organism: Butyricicoccus sp. OF10-2; assembly: GCF_003481925.1. NCBI lineage: Bacteria > Bacillati > Bacillota > Clostridia > Eubacteriales > Butyricicoccaceae > Butyricicoccus > Butyricicoccus sp. OF10-2. Next base: position 83,020 of record NZ_QUMC01000007.1, read on the forward strand.
ACCGCCATGCTGACCGGTGACGGTCAGGCCAGCGCGGATGCAGTCGCACAGGAAGTCGGTATCGACGAAGTGCGTGCCCGCCTACTCCCGCAGGATAAGCTGTCGGCGCTGACCGATATCCGCGAGAAGTGCGGTGCGGTTATGTTCGTCGGTGACGGCATCAACGATGCCCCCGTACTCGCCGGTGCAGACGTCGGCGCGGCAATGGGCAGCGGCGCAGACGCGGCAATCGAGGCCGCAGATGTGGTGTTCATGAGGCCGACCTGACTTCCATCCCGATCTCGATCAAGATCGCCCGCAAGGCGAATATCGTCTCCAAGGAGAACATCGTGTTTGCACTTGCGATCAAGATTCTTATTATGCTCCTCGGCCTGTTCGGCATCGCATCCATGTGGCTGGCCGTATTCGCTGATACCGGCGTGGCTATGTTGTGCGTGCTCAATTCGATCCGCATGCTGTATATGAAGACCGAATAATGCATACTCTTTGCACATTTTATATAGAAAGACTCCCGTCCGATTGGAACGGGAGTCTTTTGTATACCATATCGTCTGTGCTGATACGCAGGGTTTTCGCCCGAGAGGCGAACGGCAAACCACCGTTTACACCCGGCAAGCAAACTCATTTGTGGAAAACATACTCTTTTCTGAAAGTCCTCGGCGCCATACCCACCGCCTTGGAAAACTGCGCATTGAAATGGCTCGGGTTGTCATACCCCACCTGCGATGCAATCCGTGTTACCGGCAAATCAGTTGTGATAAGCAGCGTCTGCGCTTCGCCAATCCTGCGGCGCAGAACATACTGCAGCGGCGAATATCCGGTCACTTCCTTGCAGATATGCGCCAGATAGTACGGACTGACGTGCAGCGCATCCGCCATCTGCTGCAGAGAAAATTCGTCCGCAAAATGCTTGTCGATGTAGTCCTTGATGCGCTGTGCAAAAGCGTTGCCGCTGTGCGTACTGCCCTCGGCTGCGGTCGCGCGGAACTGCTGCACGAGCGTCAGGATCGCAAGTAGAAGATGATGCGCACCGTCGTCGTTGCCCTCGGTCAGCTCATCGTAAAGCACGTCGTACAGATGCTCCAGCCGCACGGTCTGCGGCTCGGTCAGGCGGCACACCGGACACGAATCCTCCGCGATCAGCGTATTTTCGCGCAGTCCGGGCACAGCCAGTCCGCCAAGCGCCAGACTTGAGGTTGCTACCGGACGATCCGGTCCGGACGGCTCATCGTGCACGACGCGGCTGTTGAAGATGAACAGATCGCCGCGGCGTGCCTCATACGGCGTGCCGCCGACAAAATAGCGGCTCTCGCCGCCTCGCACGAGCACGATTTCCACTAAATCGTCATGCGCGTGCATAACGCGCGGATGCGCCGATGCCTTTTCATCTGTGCGGCTGACCGAAAACAGACGCGGCATCTGCGTCAGGCCGAATGGCGCTTCATATTCCTTTTTCACAAAGCATTGAATCATAAAAACGCTCCTTTTTTCCTCAATTCTGCGGCAAAAGCGCCCTTCTGCGGCGGAGATAGTATCCGCAGCCCACAAAATCCGCGAGAAACCAGCCGATCGGGATAACAATCCGGATACCGACCTCACCGACCGGCCCCGCCAGCGCAAACCAGATCAAACCTTTGGCGATACTGCCTTTTGTCAGATCGCGGTACATAGAATCACCTGCATACTAAGATAAATTCATTATAGCGCTCCTGTGACGAAAACTCAATGCAGCGCTTCACCCGCTGCAGCCCGGCAGGGCTGCGGATAACAGAAAGCCTGCCACCTATGGTGACAGGCTTTCTCTATGCTGATTTTATCGAATCGGCAGCATCTTGCCGGTCTCAAAGGACTCCTTGCAGCGGTAAGCAGCCTCGGAAACGGCGGTGCCGTCATAAACGGTGAGGTCAGTCGGCTTGGTGTTGTCGCGGACATGGCCGGTGAAGGCAACCATCTCGGCTACGAAAGCCTCGTGCCAACGGCTCATGAAGTCCGGATAATACTCCTCGCGGGAGCCGTGCTCATCCACGATATTCAGCAGGTTCTTTGCGCCGACGTTTGCAATGCGCAGCGTGCCGTGGGTGCCGATAATCTCGGTCTCGACATTGCAGCCTGCGGCATGGGTGCGGTTAGTGAACATAAAGCCCATTGCGCCGTTCTCCATCTGGATGGTAGCAGCTGCGTTGTCCGCATCGTTCAGCTCCTTGTACAGGTCGAACTCGAATACGCCGCCGATTGCCCATACATTCTTGACATCCGAGCCGGTGAACCAGCGGATGAGGTCGATATCATGCACGCACATATCGAGGTACTGACCGCCGGAGTGCGGTGCAAACTTGAGGGTGGACTCGATAGTGGAGCGCGGGTCCTGCGTGTAGGAACGAACCAGAACTACCTTGCCGATATCGCCGTTGTCGATCTTGCGCTTTGCCTCGGCGTAGGACTTGTCAAAGCGGCGCATGAAGCCAAGCTGGAAGATCAGGTCGGGATGTGCCTCGATGACCTTCTCGGCAGCCTTGCACTGTGCAACATCCGTGCCGAGCGGCTTCTCGCAGAACACATGCTTGCCGTGGTTCATGGCAATTTCAATCTGCTGGCAGTGCAGGAAGGACGGGGAAACGATAACGATCGCGTCCAGCTCCGGATTCTTGCACATTTCTTCAAAATCGGTGTAAGTATTCGGCACGCCGAGCTCTGCCGCAACTTCCTTTACGCGGTTCGCATCTACGTCGCAGATGGCTGCCAGCCCACAGCCCGGAACCTGCGTTGCAAGGTTCTTTGCGTGCTCATAACCCAGACGACCCAGACCTACCGAACCAACCTTAACAGTTTCATGGTATATTCTCTCCTTTTATATGTAACTCTCTCACTCTTACGCGGCGGTTTTGCCGCTCTCCATTTGATGATTTTATTGTAGCGTTTCGGGAGCTGAAAAAACAGAGCATTCTTGCGAAAAGAACGCCCCTATTTGCGGGATATGAGCGGGACTCCCGGGCAAACTTTCAAATTCTTGCGGTCGATGTAAAAAGGCAGACCCGACGGTCTGCCTTTACGCTTACGTTGTTCAGCTGACATGAATGACGGCCACCGGACAGCCGCCTGCAGCCTCCTGCGCGCCCGCCTGCTCCTCTGCGGTTTCCGGCTGATGATGGACTTCGGCAAGGCCGTCTTCCGCCATGCGGAACACGGAAGGACAGGTTCCTTCACACAGGCCGCAGGAAATACAGCCGCCTCGTTCGATTGTAACGTGCATACCGATACACTCCTTTCGGAGATTCAGTTTGCCCCGTTTCCGATGATTTATGCGTTCCTGCGCGCGAAACAGCGATGGCGGATGCCGCCGAAGCCGCCCGCAGCTACGGTGCAGTCCTTCGCGGTGATGGTCTGTCCCGGCCGGATAAACTGCTCCACCTGATATACCTTATCTATATTCAGCGAACCGAAATTGATGATACGCACAGCTTTGCTCTCCTTCTCTTTTCTGGCAGTATAGCATATCCGTCCTCCAGCTGCCACTGCAAGCAGCTTTTTATTGGTATTTTCTCCAAAATCACTGAGTTGCAATTGACTTATCCGCCAAAAAGTTCTATTATTTTTTATATGTTTTTACAAGAAAGGGAGGGGACTTTTTTGAGTCGTTTATCCATTGAAACGCCGGGCAAGGCTGAGACCGTCATTGCCGGCTTGTACCGCGATATCGAGCGGCGCATCAGCGCCAGTCCTCCGGGTCTGTGTCCGGTGGATATGTCGCTGTCGTTCCTGCGTCTGTGCCATGCACAGACCTGCGGCAAATGTGTTCCGTGCCGCATCGGTCTGGGACAGCTGACCACTCTGCTCGAGCAGGTGCTGGACTCCACCGCAACACCGGAGACCATTGACCTGATCGAGAAAACCGCCCGTGTCATTCAGGATACGGCGGACTGCGCCATCGGCTATGAGGCTGCCCGCATGGTTCTGCAGGGCGTGCAGGGCTTCCGCGATGACTACCTCTCCCATGTGGAGAGCGGCCGCTGTCTGTTCGGCTGGGATCATCCGGTACCGTGTGTAGCACTGTGCCCTGCCGGTGTGGATATTCCGGGCTACATTGCACTCGTGCGTGCCGGCCGCTACAACGACGCTGTGCGCCTGATCCGCAAGGACAACCCCTTCCCGACCGTATGCGGCTATGTCTGCGAGCACCCGTGCGAGGCACACTGCCGCCGCAGTATGGTGGACGATGCGGTCAACATCTGCGGCATCAAGCGTTTCGCGTGCGACCACGCAGACAACACCACGCCGCCGGATTCCGCACCCTCGACCGGCAAGCGCATCGGCATCATCGGCGGCGGACCGGGTGGTCTGTCAGCGGCGTATTTCCTGTCGCTGATGGGTCATCAGGTCGTAGTCTATGACCAGCGTCCCAAGCTCGGCGGCATGCTGCGCTACGGCATTCCGGATTATCGTCTGCCGCAGGACAAGCTGGATGCGGATATCGACTTCATCCTGTCCACCGGCATTGAGGTGCACACCGGCGTTTCCATCGGCCGCGATATTTCGTTCGCTGAGATTGAGAACCAGTACGACGCGGTTTACATCTCCATCGGTGCGCATAACGACAAGAAGATCGGCATTCCCGGCGAGGACGCAGTCGGCGTACACTCCGCGGTGCAGCTGCTCCGCGACATCGGCGAGGGCCGCGTGCCGGACTTCAAGGGCAAGCGCGTCTGCGTCATCGGCGGCGGCAACGTGTCGATGGATGCAACCCGAACCGCTATCCGTCTCGGTGCCTCCGCAGTAACGTGCGTCTACCGCCGACGTGTGACCGATATGACCGCGCTCGCTGAGGAGATCGAGGAAGCACAGAGCGAAGGCTGCCAGATTCTCTCGCTGCAGGCACCTGATCACATCGAAACCGATGAAACGGGCCGCGTTACCGCTCTGTGGACACGTCCGCAGGTCATCGGCTCCTACGGCAAGGACGGTCGTCCGCGTCCCTACGATGCCGATCAGCCGCTGCTCCGCACGCCGTGCGATGTCGTTATCGTAGCCATCGGCCAGTCCATCGACGCAAAGCCGTTCGAGCAGATCGCTCCGGTCGTACGCGGCAAGATTCAGGCTGAATCCGACGCATTTGTGCCGAACACCCCGCATGTATTCGCGGGCGGCGATGCCGTTACCGGTCCGGCGACCGTTATCCGCGCGGTAGCCGCCGGCAAGGTGGCTGCAGCCAACATTGACGCGCACCTCGGCTTCCGTCACGTTATCAAGAGCGATGTTGAGATTCCGGCACCGCATCTGACCAATATGCCGGCCTGTGGCCGCATCGAGCTGCGCAGCAGACCCGCCGAGGAGTGCGTCGGCAACTTTGATCTGGTAAAGTGCGGCATGACCGAGCAGGAGGTTCATCAGGAGACCTCCCGCTGCCTGCGCTGTGATCACTTCGGCTACGGTATTTTCAAGGGAGGGCGTTCTTCTAAATGGTAAATCTGACGATCAATTCTATCCCGGTGACTGTACCGGAAGGCACCACCATTCTGGATGCCGCCGCCTCTGTCGATATCGAAATCCCCAGCCTGTGCTACTTAAAAGAGCTGAACGAAATCTCCGCCTGCCGCGTCTGCTGTGTCGAGGTAGAGGGCGAGGGCAAGCTGGTTCCCTCGTGCAACAACGTCGTGCGTGAAGGCATGGTCATCCGCACCAATTCTCCGCGTGCACTCGAGGCGCGCCGTGTCAATATGGAGCTTATCCTCTCGCAGCACGACAACAAGTGCGCGACCTGTATCCGCTCGGGCACCTGCCAGCTGCAGAAGATTGCAAACGATATGGGCATTCTGGGTGTTTCCTACCCCACCGACCTCGCACGCGGCAAAAAGGCAGACTGGACGACCACGTTCCCGCTCTACCGCGATGTAAATAAGTGCATCAAGTGCATGCGCTGCATTCAGGTATGCGACAAGGTGCAGTCGCTGTCCGTCTGGGATATCAGCGGCTCTGGTGCGCGCACCACCATTGATGTTTCGGAAAACCGCGTGATCAAGCAGGCGGACTGCTCGCTGTGCGGTCAGTGCATTACGCACTGCCCGACCGGCGCTCTGCGCGAGCGCGATGACACGCAGAAGGCGTATGCTGCGCTCGGTGATCCGGACCGCGTGACCATTGTGCAGATTGCTCCGGCTGTGCGCGCTGCATGGGGCGAAGCCTTCGGCATGCCGACCGGCAAGGCAACCGTCGGTCAGCTGGTGTCCGTTCTGCGCAAATTAGGCGCGGATTATGTGTTCGACACCACGTTTTCCGCCGATCTGACCATCATGGAGGAAGGCACCGAGCTGCTCCAGCGCCTGCAGGCGGGTGATCTGGACAACCAGCCGATGTTTACCTCGTGCTGCCCGGGCTGGGTGCGCTTTTTGAAGTCGCAGTTTCCGGAAATGACCGGCCGCCTGTCCACCGCCAAGTCGCCGCAGCAGATGTTCGGCGCGGTCGGCAAGACCTGGCTGGCGCACAATCTCGGCGTAGACGCGGACAAAATTTACAGCATCTCCATCATGCCGTGCATCGCAAAAAAGGCCGAGCGTGAGCTGCCGAGCATGGATTCAGCCGGTCACGGCAGCGATGTCGATCTGGTCATCACCACCCGAGAGCTGGCGCGCATGGCGCGTGCCGAGCACCTCGATGTGGAAAACATCGCGGAATCCGCGTTTGATTCTCCGCTGGGTGACGGCACCGGCGCAGGCGTTATTTTCGGCGCGACCGGCGGCGTCATGGAGGCTGCGCTGCGTTCGGCGTACTTCCTCACCACCGGCGAAAATCCGTCGCCGGATGCGTTCCGCGAGGTACGTGACGACGGCACGATCTCTCCGCTGCCGTGGCGCGAAGCGACGTTCGAGCTGGCAGGCCGGACTGTGCGCTGCGCGGTAGCGAGCGGACTGGGCAACGCGCGTCAGCTTCTGCGCTCGCTGCAGCGCCGTGAGGTACACTATGAGTTTGTGGAGATCATGGCATGCCCGGGCGGCTGTGCCGGCGGCGGCGGTCAGCCGGTGGACGGCACCGACCGCGAAAAGGCCGCCGACCGCGGCAAGGTTCTGTTCCGACTCGATCAGAATGCACCGCTGCGTTTTTCGCATGAAAATCCGGCGGTTCAGGCGCTGTACCGCGAGTATCTGGATGAGCCGTGCTCGCACAGAGCGGAGGAGCTGCTGCATTGCGACCATTTCGCATGGCAGATGAACGCTGCCCGCTGAGGGCACAAGAGGATAACAACCTACGGTTTTTACCCTCTTGTGAATCTCCCATTTCCCTTATTTCTTAATCCGGTGCAGATCAGAGACCGGTGACCGCTCCGAAAAAGGGGAACGGCAGAGGATTTTTCGTATACTTCGGACGGACCGACAGGTCCGTCCTTTCTTTTACCTATAAGCAGTTCAGAAAGTTTACTGCTACACAGGCGGGTTAGTCTACGCAGTGTGCGGCACAAGGTGATTGAACCACCGGTGTAGCAACAAGGAATCCGGCACTGCGTAGAGGTAACGAAATGGGAGCACACTGTGCTCCCCTACAGCAGAAAAGATCCTCTGCCGTTCCCCTTTTTCGCAACAGTCGCCGCTCTCCGATTTTCGCCAGACTATCTAACAAGGGAAAGGCAGGAGTTCAAAGAGGAAGGGAAACCGCGGGTGTCCCTTCCTTTTTGTCCCCGCGGCGAGCGCCGCACTCTCCCGCACTCCGCAGAGCGCAACTCTTTCGTTGAGATTCAGTGAAAAACTCCCCGCCCATTAGGGACAAACACGCCTACTCAGTTCGTGTCCCCCATCTATTCGGTGCAAAAAGAGACAGAAAAACGGCACAGCCAACGCTGTGCCGTTTCGCTTATTTACTCGATATTCTGTGCGCAGATAATGGAAATTTCCGACCCCTTATTACTGTTTTCCGGCTGAATATTCTTCTGCAGCAGATCTGCGAGCAGGCGCAGCGGCTGGCTGCCCTGCCGGAACATATCCTGTGTGATGGTCAGATCAAGCGAGCCGTCGAGCAGCATTTGCTTGCGGCGCAACGACATATCATGTGCGATCACACGCACCTGCTGATCCATACCTGCAGCTTTGAGCGCGTCCACGCAGCCGGTAACGCTGCGGTTTGCCATATAGATGGCGCCGGCGGATTGTCCGACTGCAGCGCCGCCGTGACTCGGTTATAGGTCAAACGGTAGTCGTTATAGGTCTCCTCAATCTCGATCTGCGAGGAAGAGAAGCCCTTTTTCTTAAGATGCTCGCAGAAGCCGTCTAAACGGGTTCGGTGGCCGTCGTACTCCAGATTGCCCGCCATCGCCAGCACACGCGCGTTTTTCGGCACGCACTTGCTGAGCAGCTCGGCGGCGATACGGCCGCTTTGTGCGTAATTTTGACCCACAAAGCACAAACGGCGGCTGTTCGGCAGATCCGAGTTGAACGTGATGCACGGAATGCCCTGTTCGGCCAATTCTCCGATGCGTGCTTCGATCGAAATATCATTTAATGCACACAGTGCGATGCCCTGCGCGCCCCAGCTTACCAGCTCGTCCAGCAGCTCGATGGTCTCGCGCGGAATATCTGTATCACAAGTGCACACACGCACCTCGACATCGCGCTTTTCCAGCTCAGAACGCGCAGCCTGAATGCCTCTCGGGACGTCCTCGTGGAACGGGCCGCTCCAGTTTGGCAAAAGCACACCCAAACGCACAGGTTTGAGCGGCAGCTTTGCCTCTGCGGCCTGCCGATGCGCCTCCTTCGGAGAAAGATAACCAGTCTCCTGAATGGCATTCAGCACGCGCGCACGCACATCCGCGCGCACATACGAACGATTATTTAATACACGGTCTACCGTGCCGCGGGAGACGCCCGCAAGCTCGGCAACCGTTTGAATGGTTGGTCTTTTGTTCATAATCCTTCACCTTTTCGTAATTGCTCTTTATACTATCCTGCATCTCTCTGCGATGTTTCTTTTCTCTGTGCTTATTATACCATATTTCTGTGCTTTGTGAAGACACAATCTGTGCTTTCCCTCTTTCCGTGCATTCGCACACACAATTTTCGGTACGAATTTTCCGATATATCCGGTGTTTTATGCTCTATTTTTTCATTTTTCCAAAACCATGTGCGATATTCTGTGTTTTTCACAGAATGTGTGCTTTGTGCGACATATACAATTGCACACACCAAACCTTGTGACCACCCTCGCTTTCCACATATTTGTTTTGTATTTCTCAGTTTATACGCATTTACACGCATTTTATCCATTTATTTTGACGTTATTTCCATTTTAACGATTTTCACACAGCAAATTGCCTGTTGACATTCCCGTACCCGCTCGCTATAATAAGCACATAAACAGCACAGAGCACACAAACGCACAGTGCTGAAAGAGAGACACGAGAAGAAAAACGAGAAAAGAAAGGGAGACTCACTATGAAAAAGAGACTGTTAGCAGCCCTGCTCACCAGCGCCCTCGCACTCAGCCTGACCGCTTGCGGCGGCAGCACCGATTCTTCTGCAGCAAACGACGGCGGCGACACCGCCTCCACCCATGACGGCCCGTACAAGATCAGCATGGTGCTCAAGACCAACGCTGCCGAGTTCTGGAACATCGTTCAGGCAGGCGCAGAGGCTTATGAGGATGAGCATCCGGATCAGGTCAGCCTGGACATCAAGGGTCCTCCGGCTGAGACCTACTACGAGGAGCAGCTCAACACCATCCAGACCGACCTTGCGGTTGAGTCCTACGATGGCTACCTGATCGCTCCGCTGCAGTCCGAGGCTGTTGCAACCGCTATCGCAAACACCGACAAGCCGGTCGTAGCATACGATACCCGCATTGATTCCGACAAGTGCCTCGCATTCGTCGGCACCGGCAACAAGGAAGCAGCCAAGGAGGGCGGCAAAGCCGCTGTTGAAGCTGCAAAGGCAGCTGGCTGGACCGATATCAAGTGCATCGAGATCGCAGGCGTTCAGGGTGACGCAACCAACACCGCCCGCATGGAAGGCTACCGCGAAGGCGTAAACGAAGCCGGCGGCGAGTTCCTTGATAACGAAACCCAGTACGCTAACGCAACCGCTGACCTCGCTGTAACCGCGATGGAAGGCATCATGAGCAAGTATCCGGAAGGCGTTGCCATTATCTGCTCCAACAACGACGATATGGCGCTGGCAGCTGCCCGTACCGCAAAGGACAATCCGAACTACGCAAAAACCATCTTCCTCGGCTTTGACGGCCAGAAGTCCGCAGTAGAAGCCGTTCTGAACGGCGAGCTGACCATGACCGCTGCACAGAACAACTTCGACATCGGCTACAAGGCAGTTGAGACCATCGTGAAGATCCTGAACGGCGAGGAGTACGGCGACGTAGACACCGGCACCGAGATCATCACCAAGGACAACGCACAGGCTCGTCTGGACAACTTCGCAAACTGGCTGAAATAATTCCTTGAAATGCACGCATTTCAAGGAGATGGGAAACACCGCGGCTTTGCCGCGGATGATTCCCGGGCGAAAATCAGCGCGTCGCACAGCGGCACACCGATTTTCTTACTTGTAAAAAAACGCAGATACATGCTCCGCGTTTTTTTGTGAAGGCAACGCCTTCACGATTTAATACCGCCTGCGGCGGAAATTATGTATGGAAACGCGCTCCAACGCTTCATACAAACCTCTCTTTTTATTCCAAATGTTCATTTAAGGAGGAACACCCATGAAAGTAGGTATTATCGGTGCGGGTCGTATCGGTAAGGTACACGCAAAGAACATTTCCATGTTCGTACCGGAGATGGAGATCAAGACCATCGCTGACCCGTTTATGAATGAGCAGACCGAGGCATTTGCCAAGTCCTGCGGCATTCCGAACACCACCAAGGACGCAAATGACATTCTGAACGATCCCGAGATCGAGGCAGTTCTCATCTGCTCCTCTACCGACACCCATTCCAAGTACATCATCGAGGCTGCTCACGCAGGCAAGAACATCTTCTGCGAGAAGCCGATCGATTATGATCTGGAGAAGGTTCACGCTGCCATCAACGCAGCCAAGGAAGCCGGCGTAAAGCTGCAGATCGGTTTCTGCCGCCGCTTCGACCACAACCACCGCGCAGTTTACGACATGGTTCGTGACGGCAAGGTCGGCAAGGTCAACATCATCAAGATCTCCTCCCGCGATCCGGAGCCGCCTCCGGTATCCTATGTTAAGGTTTCCGGCGGTATCTTCTACGATATGATGATCCACGACTTCGATATGGCCCGCTTCCTCGCAGGCAGCGAAGTTACCGAGGTAAATGCAGTTGGTTCCGTTCTGGTCGATCCGGGCATCGGTGAGGCCGGCGACGTTGATACCGCGCTCGTTACCCTCAAGTTCGCAAACGGCGCGATCGGCGTGATCGACAACAGCCGCAAGGCAGTTTACGGTTACGACCAGCGCGTTGAGGTATTCGGCTCCGAAGGCTGTGCCGAGGACCAGAACGACACCCCGAACACCGCTGTTCTGTCCACCGCAGACGGCGCTGTACACGGCGTAGCCTACAAGGTAATGTGGGACCGCTACACCGGCGCATTCGTTGCAGAAATGCAGGCATTCGCAGATGCCGTTATCAACGACAAGGAGACTCCGGTTACCGGCGAGGACGGTCTGTATCCGGTACTGATGGCAGCTGCTGCTACCAAGTCTCTGCATGAGGGCCGTCCGGTCAAGATCTCCGAGATCGAGGCTTGATCACAACTTAATTTTCACACCACGCACACAGTCTAAGCAATGTGCTAAAACCGTTGGTGCGCTATGCACCAACGGTTTTTCTATGCAAATTTGAGGGAGTTAGAACAGAGAAAATGTTATTCACTTGCGTAACCTTCGCCGACGGCTGCTTTCTGGCAGGCCGCGATCTGCCGGGTGTCGTTATCGCCGGCTCGCTGCTGGCGTTGTTTGCCGCGCCGCACTACCTGAAAAGCGGCATCACCACCATCCCGCAGCTGCTCGGTGAGCGCTATGACAGACCCACTAAGCTGTGGTTCTCCATCGCATACATCATTCTGTACCTGTTCGTGCAGATTCCGGTAATCCTGTACTCTGGTTCGCTGGTGTTTGAAAACATTTTCAACCTGTCCGGAATCCTTGGCATTACCAAGTTCCAGTCCATCGTTATCCTGTGTATCCTTATCACTATCATCGGCTCGATTTACGCTATCTTCGGCGGTCTGAAGGCTGTTGCAGTATCGGACACCATCAACGGCGTGGGCCTGCTGATCGGCGGTCTGATGATCCCGTTTCTGGCACTCAACGTGCTCGGTCATGCCTCCGGCAGTGAAAGCAGCGTTGCCATCATGGACGGCGTGCGCTACCTGATCCACAACCACGCCGATATGCTCAACTCCATCGCACCCGCGCAGAGCGAAGCACCGGCGGTTCCGTGGCCGACCGTATTCCTCGGTCTGGTATTCCTCGGCTTCCAGTCCTGGTGCACGCATCAGTCGTTCATCCAGCGCGTGCTGGCTGCCGAAAACCTCAAGGAAGCACAGAAGGGTGCGCTCTACTGTGCATTCCTCAAGATTCTCGGCTTTATGTTTCTCGCGCTGCCGGGCGTTATCGCTTACGCGATCTTCAACATCGAGGGCACGCAGGTATCCATGATGGATGATGCCTACCCGGCACTCATCACCCGCGTTGTACCGCAGCCGGTCATGGGCTTCTTCGCCGCTGTTATGTTCGGCGCGATCCTGTCCTCGTTCAACTCGGTTCTCAACTCGGTCAACACCATGTTCACCATGGATATCTACAAGGAATTTATCAACAAGAACGCAAGCGAGAGCAAGCTGGTTTCGGTCGGCAAGAACATCGGCATCGTGTTCGCCATCTTCTCCGTGATCGTCGGTCCGATGGTTTACTTCTTCCCTGCCGGACTCAAGACCTTCCTCGATTCGTTCGTTATGCTGGTCGGTCTGCCGGTTCTGTCCGGCGTATTCGGCGGCTTCTTCTTCAACTGCCTGCCGAAGTACAGCGCGCGCTTCATCATGGTGTTCCACATTATCTGCTACGGCGGCTTCATGCTGCTGTCCCCGAGCTACTCGCTGTTCGGCGGCAATGAGGGCAGCATCCACTACCTGTACGCCGTATCTATCCTGTGGCCGCTCGAGATGCTCATCATGTACCTCATGCACCGCCGCAACAAGAGCAAGGGCGCTGAGGTTTGGGTGCAGCAGGATGTCGGCGCGGTAGACCTGACCCCGTGGAAGTACAGCAAGCTGGTCAGCGTGATCGTTATCGTGTGCGTGCTGCTGGTTTATCTGGCATTCTCTCCGCTCGGCATCGGAGCATAATTTTTGGAAAACAGCGTTGCCTATCCGCTGCGCTTGATGTATCATCAATTTAAAAGAGTAAGACAACCGAAACAAGAAAATTTGGAGGTAATTTATTATGGCACTGAGAAAATGCGCTTGCATTGATACCCTTTACACCGAGCTGGACTGGCTCGACCGTTTCCAGGCTGCAAAGAACGACGCTTTGAGGCCGTAGAGTTCTGGGACTGGCGTATCCGCGATCTGGATGCGACCCGCGAGGCTGCTGAGAAGGCCGGCATTGCCATTTCCGGCTTCAACGGCGATGCGGACTACTCGCTCGTAGACCCGACCCACAAGCAGAAGTATCTGGACTACCTGAAGGAGTCCATCGCGGCGGCTAAGAAGGTTGGCGCAGCCAGCGTTACCATCCACTCCAACGCACTGGGTGATGGCGGCATTGTAGTAAACCACTACGATAACCTTTCCCACACCGTAAAGCTGTGCTCGATGTACGACACGCTGCTCGCCTGCGCTGAGCTGGCCGAGAAAGAAGAGATCAACCTCAACCTCGAGGCGCTGAACATCACCACCGACCACGTCGGCAACTTCCTCGCTACCACCCAGATGGGCGCTGAAATCGTTCGTCTGATCGGCTCTCCGCGTCTGAAGCTGCTGTATGATGTATACCATATGCAGATCAACGAGGGCTGCATCTGCGATACCATCTCCAACTACGGCGACACCTTCGGCCACATTCACGTTGCTGATGCTCCGGGCCGTCATGAGCCGGGCACCGGTGAGATCAACTATAAGAAGGTTATCCGTCACCTCGAGGAATGCGGCTACACCGGCCGTGTCGGCTATGAGCTGTTCCCGCTGACCGATACCGCAGCTGCCGTTAAGGCCATCATGGAAAACGCTTAAACTTCTCCTTTCTCTAACGTCCCTGCACCGTTTCGATGGTGCAGGGATATTTTTTGTGCTGTAATGCGTGCAGACCCTTATGGATTCCGATTCCAGAAAGGCAATCAGGCATCATGCATCCGTTTTCCGGTGCACACGAGTTGCACCAGAGAACAGATGCATAAATCAAACTTTCCGCAATAACAGAAAAGCACAAAGGACGAATGTCCTTTGTGCTTTTTACGCTTTAGAGGAACCCCAGCAAATGCTGCATTGCAATGCTGACGCACGCGATAGCGACCCAGCAGCAGAAGCCCATGAAAATCGGCTTGCCGCCGGTCTTGACCAGCTTTACGATATTAGTATTCATGCCGATAGCCGCCATCGCCATAACGATAAAGAACTTGGACAGCGTCTTGAGCGGCGTAAACACGCCTGCCGGTACGCCGACCGTGGTGCACACCGTGGTGATGATGGACGCGAGCACGAAGTACAGGATAAACATCGGGAACGCGCGCTTGAGCGAGAAGGCTTCGCCGCCCTTGCTCTGCTCGGTCTTGGCCTTGTGGGTGCGCCACAGCGCCAGTACGAGCGTGATCGGGATGATCGCCAGCGTGCGCGTCAGCTTGACGATAGTCGCGATTTCCAGCGTATTGCTGCCGTGGATGCCGTCCCACGCGGAAGCGGCTGCCGTTACGGACGAGGTATCGTTGACCGCCGTACCCGCAAATAGACCGAAGCCGTGGTCAGTCATGCCGAGCATGCCGCCGAGCGTCGGGAAGGTCAGCGCCGCGATGACGTTGAACAGAAAAATAACCGAAATCGCCTGCGCGATCTCCTCATCGTCCGCGCCGATGACCGGAGCGGTTGCCGCGATCGCCGAACCGCCGCAGATGGACGAGCCGACACCGACCAGCGTCGAGATGTTGGACGGTACCTTCATTGCCTTGCACAGCACGAACGATACGATCAGCGAGGTGCCGATGGTCGAAACGATGATTGGCAGCGACTGTGCGCCGACCTTTGCAATCTCGGACAGGTTAAGACCGAAGCCGAGCAGGATAACCGCGTACTGCAGCACCTTTTTCGATGTAAAACCGATGCCCGGCTGCACCTTGGTCTTGTTCTTCCAGAACAGCGTAAGCACCATGCCGATCAGGATGGAGAATACCGGTCCGCCGACAACCGGCACCGCCTGTCCCAGCAGCCACGCCGGAATCGCAATGCACAGGCATAGCAGCAGTCCGGCGCCGTTTTTCTTGATAAAATCCATTGTTTTACCCCCTTATTAAACCGAATATTAGTATACACTATTTCTGCCAGTCAGTTCAATACTCAGTTCGTGCAGAGGGCAAAGAAATCAGCCTGCAGGCTCTTTGCAGGCTGATTGGGACTGTTTAGAACTGATACGGCGGATTTCCGGAGAAATCAGCGATACTGCCGTGTGCATCCTCGAGATAGAACACCTCAAAGATCGGGTTGGTCGCCTCGCCGTACTGGCTCTTGACGATCGGGTTCTGGATGCACATCTCCTTGGCAGCCATATTGTTCTCGAAAACAGCCTTGCCGTGCAGGCGAATCCATGCGTACTCCGGGCTGGAAACCGAGATTTCGATCTCCGGGTTGCTCTGCATGTCCTTGTAAACGTCCTTAGTGTTGTTCGTGCAGAACCACAGCTTGCCGTCCATCTCGCCCGAGAACATGAACGGGCGGCACTTTGCCTTGCCGTCACGGCCTACGGTTGCCAGATACTGTACCGGATTTGCCTGCAGAAATTCTACGACCTTGCTCATGATAAATACCTCCATGAAAATTTTATTTTCGTTTTCTATATTGGGATTGCTTTTCCCTTTCGGTGATTCTATAATAAAGCCGTAGTGACAATCTGTAAAGTAAGCACAATATTGTGGTGTAGTTACCCAAAAGATACTATTGGCGAAAATCGCGTTAACAAGGAGGTTTTTCTCATGGAACTGACCGAATCGACCGCAAAACAGGAGCTGCCCGCCTGCCCTGTCGAGACCACGCTGACGCTCATCAGCGATAAATGGAAGGTGCTCATCCTGCGTGACCTGACGAACGGCACCATGCGTTTCGGCGAACTGAAAAAGTCCATCGGGCACGTCACGCAAAAGGTTCTGACCGCACAGCTGCGCCAGATGGAGGCCAGCGGTCTGCTGACGCGCAAGGTCTACGCCGAGGTGCCGCCGCGCGTGGAATACACGCTGACCGAACTCGGGTACAGCCTGAAACCCGTGATGGACGCCCTGTGGAAATGGGGAGAAAATTATCAGGCACAGTGCCGTTAATCCGGCTTTCTATCCGTAAAAACAACTTTCAGGAGGAAAATCATGCCTCATATTTTAATGATCGCCACCGGCGGCACGATTGCGTGCTGCGAGACCGAACGCGGTCTTTCCCCTGCTCTGGACGGCACCGCGCTGCTCGGCGCACTGCCTGAACTGTCTGCGCTGTGCACAGTCGAAACGCTCGATCTCATGCAGCTGGACTCGACCGACGTGACCGCCGCCGACCGTCAGCGCATGGCACAGGCGGTCTGGCAAAACCGCGAGAAATTCGACGGCTTTGTACTCACGCACGGCACGGATACGCTCGCATACACCGCCGCGCTGCTCACCCACCTGCTGCCGCATTTCGATAAGCCGCTCGTGCTGACCGGCTCCATGCTGCCAATGGGCGTGCCGGACTCGGATGCGCCGCGCAATCTGCTGGATGCGTTCCGCACTGCGGCAGACGGACGCGCAGGCGTGTACGCCGTAATGAACGGTCAGATTTTGCACGGCAGCCACGTTTTCAAGCAGCATTCGACCGAGATTGACGCATTTCTCTCGGCAAATGCCGCACCGGCCGGTGAAATCTGCGGCGGCAAAGTGCGCTGGAGCAAACCCGCGTCCACACCTTCCGGCGCGCCGCAGCTTATCGAGCAGATCGACACTCACATTTTGCCCGTGCGCCTGACACCTGATCTTGATCCGTCATTCTTCTCCGTGCTGCTCGGCTACCCCAAGGTCGTACTCGAAGCCTTCGGTGCAGGCGGCGTACCCGCCCGTTTGGAAGCCGCCGTGCGTGATCTGATCCAAAGCGGCACGCGCGTGTATATCACCACGCAGTGCCCGGAAGGCGGCGTACACCTGCACAAATACGAGGTTGGACGCCGTGCCGAAGCACTCAGTGCGATTTCTCTCGGCAGCCGTACCTTCGAGGACGCGCTCGGCGCACTCATGTGCGGTGAATTGTAAGATGTTCTGCCCGCAGCGTACAATTTAGAATACGCCAACCCGTCCGAAATAACACAAAATCCCGCCTTCTCACGCGAGAAAGCGGGATTTTTCTTTACTGTGCATTCTCCTTGCTGAACGGCAGAATGTGCATCCGATACTTATGCTTATCAACCAGCAGCGTTCTATCCGCGATCGGCATGATATCCGAAACCTTATCCGGCGGGGTGCAGATGATCGCCTGCAGACCCATTTTGCGCAGCAGACGCACGCTTTCGATGATGCGTTCGCTGTCCATCTTGTTGAATGCCTCATCGAACACGACCAGACGCACCGTGTTGCCGAAGCTGGACGTATCGCTCACGCGATACAGCTGCGCGAACGAGGCCAGAACCGCAATATAGAACGGCGTCTGCGTCTCGCCGCCCGACTTGGTGTTGAGCGTCTGCGACAGCAGCTGCTTGGAGCCGTTCTGATCGGTGGTCTCCAGATCGAACTTCAGATAGGTGCGGAAGTCGGTGTACCGCTCGATGTTCTCCTGCAGCTCACTCTGCTTGCGGGCGTTGAGCTGGGTATCGTCTGCCATGGTGATCTGGCTGAACAGCTTGTCGATCAGCGGACCGTATTTCTCCTGAAACTGTGCGGAAAACAGCGTAATATCGCCTTCCATCAGCTCCGGCGCCATAATCATGTCGTAATATTCGGCATAATCCGGATTGCGGTCCACGCGGAACTGGTAGCTGTCCGTGCCGAACTGCGCCTGCCGCAGTGCCCGATTGAGGTTCTTGACCTGATCCTGCACCTGCTCGATGCTGCTTTTCAGTCTGGACAGGAAGTCGTTCTGGAACTGCTCCATCGCACTCTCGCGTGCGGCACGGATTTTGGTGCGGTACTGCGGCAGCTCGCTTTCCTCGAGCACACGGCGTTCCGCATCGAACTCCGCATTGTCATCTGCCTCCACGTGGAACGAGCACGGCCCAAACCGCTCGACATATTCTCGGCGCGCCCGCAGGAGTGCCGCGCGGGCGTTCTCCATCTCGTTGACAACCTGTGCATGGTGGCTGCTGAAATTGCGGTACACGATATCCGGCCGGTGCAGACGCTCCAGCTCCTGCCGGTAGCGCGGCAGACCGATATCGTCGCGGTAGGTCTCCGAGAAGGTTTCCGCCAGCGTGCGCTCCATTTCGGTGCGGCTGCGGTACTGCTCGGGCAGGATTTCCTCGTCCAGCTGACGAATACGCTCCTCCAGCTTGGCCTTGTGTGCGATCTGCACCTCACGCTGACGACTCAGCGCCGCAATCTCGTCGCTGATCTCGGCGATCAGCTGCTTCTGCTGATCCAGCCACAGCAGGTCGAGATGGGAAACCTGCTCGTCGATCGCGTTGATCTCCTCCTCCAGTTCCGCGCGGTACAGAAAATCCGCCTGCCGCTGCGGTACGATATTTCGCACATAATATGGCGTCAGCATGGGCGTTTTCTGCTGAGAAACTGCCTGCCAAATGGGTTTCCTGTGCGAAATATTCTCCTGCAGACCGGCAGCTTCCTCTTCCAGACGAGAGATACGCAGCGTGACCGCATGACGGCCGATGAACGCATCCTCCATACGGTCTCTGCGGAGCGCACGCGCCACATAGCCCTGATACAGCATGCCCTCATCTGTGATAGCGGTTCGATGCCCGCGCAGCTGCTCAACCGTGTCACAGCACATCACGCGTCCGAGCAGATAATCCATGTAGGTTCGCGCAAGTGCGTTCCCAGTCTCCACCTTTTCCGCAAGACTGCCGCTCTGCGGGTCAATATGCTCACGCTCGCGCAGTGTGCCGATATCGACCAGACCGTAGGCGTTCAGGCTCTTTTCCCACTTAAGTTTGTTGTAAATACGCAAAGCCTGCTCGTAATATGCCGGTTCAACCAGAAAATAAAACTTCTGGTTGTTGAGATAGCCTTCCACAGCACCGCGCCAGCGCTCATCTTCAATTTCCAGCACATCCGCGAGAATATCTACCGCAACCAGCGTTCCCGCCTGCTGCTCCAGTTCCTCCGCCAGCTTGGCACGGAACAGCAGCAGTCCACGCGGATAATCCTTGATATTCCTGCGCAGATTGGCAAGCGCAGTCTGCTTTTCGGTCAGCTGCTGCTGCAGCTCTGCAACCTTATCGCCAAGCTGATGTGCCGCCTTCGCCAGCGCGTCCGACAGGGCCGCTGCCGCCTGCCGGGCGTCCTCGAATACGGTCTGCTCCTGCGAGAAGATTGCGCATTCGCCGCTCGACAGCCGTGCGTAGGTACGCTTCACCTGCTCTGCCGCCTGCTGCACCGGAACAAGCACCTCCTCGGCGTCCCATGCAAGCGCGGTCTCGCACAGGTGCGTCAGCCGCAGCGCCTCCCGCTTGATCTCAAGTGCGTCGCGCTCCATCTCCTGCACCAGCTTACTCTGCTCGGTCAGCAGCGACTGCTTCTGGTTGCCCAGCCGCTCGCGCTCCTGATAGGTGTCGCTCTGTGCATAATCGCGATCCAGCTGACGGCGGCGTTCCTCCTTCGCCTGCACCTGCCCGGCCAAATCCTCAATCGCGGTGTCCGCCGCGGTCAGCTCGGACAGACAGTTTCGCTTTTCCTGCTCGCGGCTGTCGATCCGCGCCTGCATGTCCTCCTTCTGCGCCCACTGCACAAGGAAGGACTGCACGCGCCAGCGGTCCACCGAGCGCGTCATTTCGCGGTACAGAGTGCTGATCTCCTGCAGCGCGGTCAGCTTTTCCTCCTGCTGCTGCGCCAGCTGCTCGTGCCGCTTGTAGTTGCGGATGTTCTGCTGCATGGCTTCGATATCCGGCTTATCCGGAATATCGCAGATATTTTCGGTGATAAACTGCTGAATATCCACGATTGGGCGGAACGACACCGCCTTTTTCATCATGCGGAGCACCTGCTCATTGTGCACGTTCCACCGCGAGAGCATATTGCGGCGGTACTCCCACTGGGTATCGTACACCTCGGCGCGAGAGAAATTCTGCTTGAGGAATTTGCGCAGATCGTGAATATCCATCGCCTCGCCGTCCTCGACAAAGCAGTTTTCCGGCAGTTTTCCGACATAGATAAAGAAATGATCGTGCTTGCTGCCGTCACTGCGGCAATCGAACATCACGCCGCACACGAAACTATTGTGCTCCACATCGTCCTCAAATTCACAGACAATATAGGTCGAAAAGTCCTTGCCTCGGCGGGAATACGGGTTATTCTCGTCCATGTCGGCACGCAGATAGCCGTCCAGCGTGCGCTGTGAGCGCTCATTCGCCGCCAGATTGAAGTTGCGCGCATTGGTCTCACCCAGGAGAACGATCTGCAGCGCGTCAATCACCGTGGACTTGCCTGCGCCGTTTTTACCGGTCAGAAAGTTCACGTCGCCGACCTCGATGATCTCCTTGCTGAAATACAGCCAGTTAATCAGCAGAATCTTCTTCAGTTTCTTCATCGGCGTTCTCCTCCTTTCGCAGCACGGCTGCGACCTCATTCAATCGTTCGCTCGAAACGGCAGTCTGAATGGTCGGCAGGATGGCAAATCTGCAGTCAGCCTGATTAAATTTTCCCTCGATGCGCTGCAGGATCGAGTGGTTTTCAAACACGGTCAGCGCCCGCTTGACCTCCTCCATATTCGGCTTGGCCGGCAGGATGGCGTAGTCGGTCACGATCTTTTCGAGCACCTCTCGCACGCTGCAGAGCGCATCCTGCTCGAGTCCCAGTCGCTCCTGGCTTTCGTCGTACAGCATGCGCAGGGCGAGCAGAATCGCGGTCTCGCGCTTGGACAGGATGCACCGGTTGGCTTCATCTGTGTTCAGCACATAAAAGTAGCCGTTTATGTCGTCGCGCCGCAAATCCCAGTCAAGCAGGCTGAGATACTCGCGCACGGACTCATAATGAATGGACAAAAAGGTGTAGTCCGGGTTGCTCACCCGTCCCCTGCCCGGACGGTACAGCGTGCGCACCACATAGGTGCGGCTGAGCAGCTGATTGCACACCGCTTTGAACTGCTCCAGCTCCTTTGCGGTAGCGGTATTCAGAAATTCCAAATTCATTCGTTGTTCTCCTTCCGGCTGATCTGCAGCTTCGGAATAGCATAGCCGTTTTCCCGGCGTTCGCCGTCCAGCTCCTGCACCGTGAAATCCGCCGAGCGGTCGCCGCCGGTCAGCACCGCCAGCAGGCTCATCACATAGTCCTTATCATTCTTGAGCGGAATATCCTCCGAGCGGCACACATCGCTTTCACCGAGCCAGCCCTGCACATACGCCGCGATGGCGCCGCGGCCATACTCCGAGCGCAAAAGTGCAGCCGCCTTTGCGGCGGCTGCCGTATCCGCTTCGATTTCCTGCACGAGCACAGGCGCGGCTTTTGTCCGCTTGCCCGGACGCTTGCGGTACCACAGGCTGCTCTCGGACAGGCAAGTCTGCTCGTACAGCCGGAATACCGGCTGAATCGTGTCCACCAGATCGGCGGCTCGCCGGTTGCGCGACAGCGCGTTCAGCACCGTGTGCAGGTTGCCGCGGATATTCTGATCTCGGTTGGTCAGGTTTTCGATCTTCTGCGTAGCCGCACGCGTGTAGCGGCGCACCTGTGCATCGATCTCATCCAGATAATCGCGTTCGAGATTGTCGTAGCATTCCTGTATCCAGTAAATTTTGCGAAGAAGATCGGCGCGGCAGTTCTCCGGCGTGTCACCTCGGCGGTCAGCCAAAGCGGCATTCGCCATGGCGATGAGCAGTTCATCGTTCTCCGCCCAGTCGTTTAATACATTCTGGATGGAAATGCGGTATTTCGGCACGGAATCCTTGATCTTGAGCGGACGGATGTACGCCTCCATCACCTTCTGCCCGAAATCATCAAAGTGCGATGCGAGCACTTCCCCGACATTGTGCATGTCGATCTGCATCTGGAAATAATGCTTGACGTTATGATACACCATCTGCAGCAGGTTGATGAGCGCGCGCGTGTTGTCATATGCGCCGTAGACAGCAGCCATTTTGTCATACACGCTGTCCGACTCATGCGCGACCTTGAGCGTGGAATAGGTGCCGAACACATACGAATAGCCGCGTGCAGGCGTGTCCTCGCGCAGCGCGTGGAACAGCTCGAGCAGACGGCTGCTGCAGCCCGGAACCGTAATGTATTCCCGAAAATCTGTGCCGCGCTCCTTTTCAAACCAGCCCTTGCTGCCCAGCTTGCGGATGAGGAAACGGGCACGGCCGGAAATATCGCGCAGCTCATCCTCGTCGATGTCCTCGCCCTCGAAGGTAGCCTCGGCCAGCTGCTGCTCGAGACGGCTCCGCAGCATGGAATACAGCATGTCCTCGGGCAGCTTCAGCTTTTCGCGGTACGCCGTGTACAGTACATCGAGCGCATCCGCGTACAGCACACGGTTCGGTGACGCCAGCGGTGAAAACAGCTCGTCCGGCACGGCTTCAAAAAATTTCATGTCCTCTATCCTCCTCTGCGGCGCAAAAC
The DNA here is from genome assembly GCF_003481925.1 of Butyricicoccus sp. OF10-2. Lineage (NCBI taxonomy): Bacteria > Bacillati > Bacillota > Clostridia > Eubacteriales > Butyricicoccaceae > Butyricicoccus > Butyricicoccus sp. OF10-2. The sequence goes on from NZ_QUMC01000007.1 coordinate 105,908, forward strand.
GATAGATTCGGCACGCAAATTGCTTTTCTATACAAAAATATTATACAATTTTCGAGGAAAAATTACAATGATGAAATCCGTTTCCCGCGTATTGCGCCGCTGTCCGCCGCATGATAAGATAATGCCGCAGCTCTCATGCAAGGAGAATCATCGTTTCATGGCACAGACCAAACACAAGGGCGGTCTGGCGGACAAGCTGATTTTATTCGCGCTGCAGCTTGGTGTGGCCGGTGTGCCGATTGCGACCGTTATCTCCAATGTGCTGAGCGCAGGCATGGTTCTCACTCACCTTGCCCGCCGGAATGACGATTTTGCGTTACAATTAAGGCAACACCCGACAGGAATATCCTATCGGGTGTTTTTCTATGTCTAAGAGAGATTTTATCGCGGGTTTGGTGCTGAACACGCGGATATCCATCCGTTCACCTTTCGGGGCAACGCGCCAAGTCTGAGACGCACCCTTCTTCTCAACGGCAGCACTGCGAATCAGCTTGTCTACGTTCTTTTCTCCGAAAGTCATGGTAAATTTTCCTCTGCCGTTCCCTATATGGAAGCGGTCGCCGGTCTCTGACCTGCGGACTAAGAAATAAAGGAACCGGGATTCACAAGGGCGGAAACCTTGGTGTCCACCCTTGTGCCCTGCCGGGCAGGCAAGAGACCGCGATACCTTATCGCATAATAAGATACACCGTATAGACAGCATACATTGCCACCATGGCGATACCCGGTACACGTCCGAGCTTGCCCTTGCGCGCCGGCAGATAAAATACCGCGCTGATGGCAATCAGGAACAGGCAGTCAACGATAGAGGTCGCCTGCACCGGAATCGGCGTGATAACCGACGAAACGCCGAGAATCAGGAAAACATTAAACAGGTTCGAGCCGATAACATTGCCCATTGCAATGTCGTTCTGTCCCTTGCGTGCAGCCACGATAGAAGTGACCAGCTCAGGCAGGCTGGTGCCCATGGCCACAATGGTCAGACCGATGAGCGTTTCACTCAGGCCGAACATACGCGCAATGCCGGTCGCGCCGTTTACGGCCAGCTGACCGCCGATCACGATGCACGCCAGACCGAGCAGGATATTCACCCAGATCATCGCAGTGGACATGGGTGCTTCCGCTGCCTCGGCCTCAGCTTCTGCTGCTGCGGCAGCAAGCTGCTCGCGGTTCTGCAGTGCGGTGCGGATCTGGTGCGTCAGAATGAATGCGAATATAATCAGCAGTACAACGCCTTCCCAACGGGCGATGGTCAGGTCGGGTGCGATGGCGCCCAACAGCAGCACAGATGCGAGAATGGACAGCGGCCAGTCACGGCGGAGCAGCGTTTTATCCATCACAAGCGGACAGACAGCGGCGGACAGACCGGCCACCACCAGCAGATTAAAAATGTTCGAGCCGACAACATTGCCGACCGCAATCTCGTTTGCACCGCGCAGGGCTGCGGTGACACTGACCGCCAGCTCCGGCATGGACGTGCCGAACGCAACGATGGTCAGACCGATCAGCAGCGGTGATACGCCCAGCTTGCGCGCCAGTGCGGATGCACCCGCAACAAACTTATCCGCACCCCAGATCATAAGTGCAAAGCCGATCACCAGAAATACAAATGACAGCATACAGTTTCCTCCTTCGTTTCCGGAAATCCCGGGCAGCACCGCACCTTCACGGCAATGCCCTTGTCCCCAACAGTGTACATGCTTACGAGGGAGTTTTCGCTCGATTTCCGGCTGCAGCGCACAAAAAAAGACTTTTACCGCATACTGCGGTAAAAGTCTTGCTGCTTACGGCTCGGTACGGATTGACTTTTCGTCAATCGGGCTTGTCGGCACCGACCACGCGCTCTTGCGTGAGCTACTCCCTTTTACAGTAACTATCATATGGGAAAAAAAGCGATTAGTCAAGCCGAACTTGTGGAAATGTACACAATCTTTACGGGACAACCCCTTATAGCAGTTCAGACAAATACTGCAACAAGTGCGCGCATACAGCACGCAAATAGCATCGTCAATTTCATTCGCCATGCGCCCAGCATGGCTTCATAAAATTTCCTTGCTCTTTGCGCGCTTTATACGCTACTTTTGCCGCATTATTTATCTAAACTGCTATAATTCACGAAAAAATCTTTACAAGTCCCTCGTGAACCTATATACTATAAGGTACTGAAATTTTGAACAATCTGAAAGTGAAGGAGCATTTTCATGCTGGAATTTGAGGAATACAAGGTCAAGCTGAACAACCTCAAGCCCGAGCTTGAGGAGCTGTACACCTCGCTCGGTCTGGAGCAGGCGAAGCGTGAGGTAGAGGAGCTGGAGATCAAGTCCTCTCAGCCGGGTTTCTGGGATAATCCGGAGGAGAGCCAGAAGATCGTCTCCCGCATGGGCTCGCTCAAGGGCAAGGTTGAAGCGTACAACAAGATGACCGAGCTGTGCGATGACCTGCTCACCATCTGCGAAATGGCGATCGAAGAAAACGACGAATCCATGCTTGAGGAGCTGGAAAGCGGCTACAAGGAGCTGGAAGACGGCATTGCCGAGCAGAAGCTGCGCACGCTGCTGACCGGCGAGTACGACAGCCACAACGCACTCGTATCCTTCCACGCCGGTGCCGGCGGCACTGAGGCACAGGACTGGTGCGCGATGCTGTACCGCATGTACACCCGCTGGGCAGAGCGTCACGGCTTTACCTATAAGATCATGGACTACCAGGATGGCGATACCGCGGGTATCAAGTCCGCCGATATTCTCATTGAGGGCGAAAACGCCTACGGCTTCCTCAAGGGTGAAAACGGCGTACACCGTCTGGTCCGTATCTCTCCGTTTGATGCATCCGGCCGCCGTCAGACCTCGTTCTCGGCGGTAGAGGTCGTTCCGGATATTCCGGATACCTCCACGGACTTTGAGATCAAGCCGGATGATTACGAAATGCAGGTTTACCGTTCGTCCGGTGCAGGCGGTCAGCACATCAATAAGACTTCGTCTGCGGTTCGACTGATTCACAAGGCGACCGGCATTGTTGTAGCCTGCCAGACCGAGCGAAGCCAGCTGCAGAACAAGGAAAACTGCCTGCGCATGCTGCGTTCCAAGCTGGTTGAGATCAAGGAGCGCGAGCATCTTGAGAAAATCTCGGACATCAAGGGCGTTCAGCAGAAGATTGAATGGGGCAGCCAGATTCGCTCCTACGTTTTCATGCCGTATACGCTCGCCAAGGATACGCGTACCGGCTTTGAAAATGCCAATATCAACGCTGTAATGGATGGCGATATTGACGGTTTTATCAACGCATACCTGTCTGCACTCGCTACCGGCGTGTGGGAAGGCAGCAAGGGCGGCAGCATGTAATTTGCCGCCCTTCGCGTTACCGCCGTACCCACGGCGGTGGGCACAAGGATGGACACCAAGGTTTCCACCCTTGTGAATCCCGTTTCCTTTGTTTCTTAGTCTGGCGCAGATCAGAAACCGGCGACCGCTTCGAAAAAGAGGAACGACAGAGGATTTTTCCTCTCATAAGGACGGACCTATTTCGGGTCCGTCCTTTTCTTTTACCTATTCGCAGTTCGGTTACCCTACTGCTACACATATCGGCTACTCTGCGCAGGCGCGACACAAGGTGAATTGCCCGAAGGGCAAGAGAGGGTCCCCTGGGGGATGACAGTGTCGCGCAATTCGTTAGCTTGGAAATTACAGACAGCACCTGCGAAGATAAATTGTGCCAAACAGACAGATTCGCAGGTGCCTTCCGGTATAACGTGCCCAAAAATTGCGCGACACGGTTATGTCGCGCCTGCGTAGATGAAACCGTATGCGTAGCAGTACGCTATCTGACACTGCGAATAGGTCGAGACATGGGAGCACACTGTGCTCCCCTACGGTAGAAAAAATCCTCTGCCGTTCCCCCATAGTCTCAGCTCTCTGGCAGGCAGACGCTAAGAGGAAACGGGGGAGATTCACAAAGAGGGGGTGGAAACCTTGGTGTCCAACTCCCGTCT